>CAZLYE010000200.1:0-2659 GCA_964562865.1 uncultured Binatia bacterium (SeqCode)
GAGCGGCTGGAGCAGCAGCGGATCGTCCACCGCCGGCCCGAGGAGCTCCGGTGCGAGCGAGCCGTAGAGGTGGAGGAGGTGCGCGCGCGTCGGGGCGTCGAGCTCGACCGGCCACTCGATCCGGTCGAGACCGGTGGCGCCGGGGAGCGGCCGCGGCCGTGGCGAGAGCCCGCGGACGCCGGCGTGACCGAGCGCCTCGAGGGCGATGCGGCGGTAGGTCGTGAGCTTGCCGCCGGCGACGCTGACCATCCCGCTCGGCCCGGTGGAGAAGACCGTCTCCCGCCGGGCGCTCGCCGTGTCTCCCGCTCCGCCCGGGAGGACGCGCAGGCCGGCGAAGGTCGCGCGCACCGGCCCCAGTCCCGTCAGCGCGGCACCCGCTTCGCGCAGCACCTGCTCGACGTCGCCGTCGGTGACGGCCACGGACTCCGGCTCGCCGTCGTGGGGCGTGTCCGTGGTGCCGAGAAGAAGCATGCCCTCCCACGGAACGGCGAAGCTCACGCGCACGCGGTCGTGGGGAATGGTGACCGCCGCGTGCCAGTCGCCGCCCTCGACGAGCGCGTGGACGCCCTTGCTGAGGCGGACGGAGGGTTGCGCGCGCTCGTCTTCGAGCCGCCGCACGCGGTCGACCCACGGGCCGGCCGCGTTCACGACGCTGCGGGCCCGAACCTCCAGGGTGCGCCCGTCCGCCGCGACCTCCGCGCCCTCGCTCCCGCGGATCGCGGTGACCTCCGCGCGGTTGGCGACGGTTGCGCCCCGCTCCGCCGCGGCGCGAACGTTCGCGAGGGTCAGCCGGGCGTCGTTCGTCCAGGCGTCCGCGTACAACGCGCACGAGCGGAGCCGCTCGGTCCGCAGCTGAGGGACGAGACGGCGGGCGCGCCCGACCGAGACAGGCCCGTTCAGGCGCGCGCGCGCGAGCGTCGAGTAGAGCAGGATCCCGCTCTGCACGAGCCACGGCCGGTACGGGCCTCCCTCGTAGAGCGGCATGAGGAACGGCAGGCGGCGGACCAGGTGCGGCGCGACGACGTTCATCAGCACGCGCCGCTCCCGGTGCGCCTCGCGCACGAGTCCGACGTCGCCGAGCGTGAGATAGCGGAGCCCGCCGTGGATCAGCTTCGACGACGCGCTCGAGGTCGCGCCGCCGAAGTCGCCTCGCTCGACGAGCGCGACGTCGAGGCCGTGCGCGCTCGCGGCCTCGGCGATGCCTGCGCCGACGATCCCGCCGCCGACCACGAGCAGGTCGAAGCGGCGGGACGCGAGCCGTTCGAGCGCGTCCGGGCGCTCGGGCGGCCTCCACGCGTCAGCCATGCGCGGGATCGGAGCGGGCAGGCGCCGCGTCGAGCCTGCCGGGCGGCGCGATCGCGATCAGCCCGGCGCCGACGATGCCGCACGCCAACGCGAGCGTGGCGAAGACCGGGCTCGGGCCGACGGTCTGGTCGAGCGCCCCCGCGGCGAGCGGCCCCGCCGAGCCCGCCGCGCCCCACACGAGGTTCAGCAGGCCGTTTGCAGCGCCGATCCCGACGCCCGCACGGAGGGCGCCGACCGCGCCCAGCGGAAACGCCAGCGTGGACAGCACCGCCCAGAAGGGCGCCCGGACGAGGACGAACGTGATCAGCGAGGGCGCGGACGCATCCGCCGTGACCAGCAGCATCGTCAGCCCGTAGAGCACCGCGGCGGCGCCGACGAAGCGGAGGTTGAGCGCGCCAGGGCGACGGGCGACGTACGCGCTGGCGGCGACGAAGACGAGCGACGAGGCGGACATGGCGAGACCGGTCGCACCGGGGCCGAGGCCCTCCGCCCGCAGCTGCAGCGGCACGAGGAGGTTGATGCTGCCGCCGACGAGGCCGACGACACCCATGACGACGATGCTGCCGAGCAGGACGGAGTCTCGTCCCGCCTTGCCGAGCGTGTCGCCGAGCGGCTCGCGCCGCGTGTGCGCGCCGACTCCACGTGGTGTTCGCGCGAGCACCAGCGTGAGCACGGCGGACAGGCCCGTCAGGAGCAGGAACGGGACATGGACGTTCGTCGCGCCCGCGAGGAGCCCCGCGAAGGCAGGCCCGATCACGATCCCGACGCCGGCCACCGTCGTCGGGAAGCTCAGCGCCGACTGCTGCTGCCGGGCGGTCGACACCTCGGCGATCCAGGCGAGCCCGGCCGTCCAGACCGCGCCGAGAGCGACGCCGCACGCAGCGCGGGAGAGCAGGAGGCTCCAGAAGTCCGTCGCCAACGCCTGACCGAGGGTCGACAGGGTCATCACCGCCGAGGAGGCGATCACGAGCGTTCGCGCGCCGACGCGGTCGGACAGGAGCCCCACCGGCAGGGACACCGCGAGCGTCGCCACGCCGGCCGCGGCGAGCACCGCCCCGGTCTCGAAGCTCGACAGATCGAAGGTGCGCGCGTAGACCGGAGCGAGCGGGACGATCGCCGTCCAGACGATCTCCGTCAGGAGGATCAGGGCGTAGAAGGAGACTACGGTGCGTCGCATCGACGTCGGTCCCGACCTTACCCGCGAGGGCCGACGCGGGCATTGAAATCGGCGGCGCGATGCAATATGGTCGCCGCGTTGCACTATGAGCAACGCACCCCAAAGCGTCGAGCGCGCGCTTCGGATTCTCCGCTTCTTCGACGCGCAAGACCAGGAGGTCTCGGTGGCCGAGATCGC
>CAZLYE010000201.1:0-6137 GCA_964562865.1 uncultured Binatia bacterium (SeqCode)
TGAGGACCTCTTCTACCGGCTGAACGTCGTGGCGCTCGACCTCCCGCCGCTCCGCGAGCGTCGCGAGGACGTGCGTGCGCTCACGGACCACGTCCTCGCGACGCTCGCGGTCCGGCACCGTCGTCCCGACCTGACGCTCGCGCCCGCCGCGCGCCGGGCGATCGAGAAGTACCCGTGGCCCGGCAACGTGCGGGAGCTCCTGAACGCGCTCGAGCGCGCGGTCGTCGTCGGCCGCGGCGACGTCGTCGAGGCCGACGATCTTCCCGAGCGGGTGCTCGCGCCCGCCTCGGCGCTCCCGCCGACCGGGCTGGCGGGCGTGGACGGCTCGCTCGCAGACGTCGAGCGGGTCCACGTGCAGCGCGTCCTCGCGGAGTCGCCGACCCTCGAGGAGGCCGCGGAGCGGCTCGGCATCAACCCGACGACGCTCTGGAGGAAGCGGAAACGCTGGGGCCTCGATTGAGCGCGACCCGGCGCGACATGCTTGTCGGAGAGTCGATCCTGGACTGCGCGTCGTCCGTTCTGACACACTCGCGACGCACGTGAGCCGCATCCCGGAAGACGACGGCCGGCCTTCGCCGGAGGCGCTCCTCGAGGCGGTGGCGAAGGAGCACCGGAGCCGTCTCAAGATCTTCGTCGGCGCGGCGCCGGGGGTCGGCAAGACGTACGCGATGCTCCAGGCCGCGCAGGAGCGGCGGAGCGAGGGCGTCGACGTCGTCGTCGGCGTCGTCGAGACCCACGGTCGCACTGAGACCGCGGCGCTGCTCCGCGACCTCGAGGTCGTCCCCCGGAAGCGCATCGAGTACCGGGGGATCGTCGTTGAGGAGATGGACCTCGACGCGATCCTCGCGCGCCGGCCCGCCCTCGTCGTCGTCGACGAGCTCGCGCACACGAACGCGCCCGGCAGCCGCCACCCGAAGCGGTTCTCCGACGTCGAGGAGCTGCTCGAGGCGGGCATCGACGTCTACACGACGGTCAACATCCAGCACCTGGAGAGCCTGAACGACGTCGTCGCGCAGATCACCGGCGTGCGGATCCGGGAGACGATCCCCGATCGCTGCTTCGAGCGCGCCGACGAGCTGAAGCTCGTCGACGTCACGCCCGAGGACCTCCTCCAGCGTCTCCAGGAGGGCAAGGTCTACATGCCCGCCGCCGCGGAGCGGGCGATCCGGAACTACTTCCGGCCCGGGAACCTGACCGCGCTGCGCGAGCTCGCGCTGCGGCACACGGCGGAGCGCGTCGACGAGCAGATGCGGACGTATATGCAGGCGCACGCGATCCCCGGGGTCTGGGCGGTCGCCGAGCGCATCATGGTCTGCATCAGCGGCGGGCGGCTGTCCGAGCGCCTGATCCGCGCCGCCCGTCGCATGGCCGATCGCCGGCACGCGGAATGGATCGCCGTCTTCGTCGAGACCGCGGCGTTCCATCGTCTGCCCGACGCGGAGCGCGACCGCGTGGCCCGCGCGCTCCGACTGGCCGAGCAGCTCGGCGGCGAGGCGGTCACCATCCCGGGCGAGCGGGTTGCGGACGAGATCGTCCGGTACGCCGAGCGGCGGAACGTCACCGAGCTGATCCTGGGGAAGTCGTTGCGCTCGCGGTGGCGCGAGCTCTCGAGCGGCTCGCCGGTGAACGACGTGATCCGCGGGAGCGGCAACGTCGACGTGCGCGTCATCTCGGGCGCGGCGGGAGAGGACGCGGGCCCGCCAGCTCCCCGCGGCCGCGCGCCCCTCCGGGCCAACGAGTACCTGCTCGGCCTCGTCTTCGTCGTCCTGGCCGGCTTCACCGCGAAGGCCCTCCAGCGGCTTCTCGCGCTGCCGGATCCCGCGATGGTCTTCTTGACCGGCGTCCTCCTGACCGCGGTCTTCTGCGGCCTCGGGCCGTCGATCGTGGCGGCCGTCGCGAGCCTGCTCGTCTACGACTTCTTCTTCGTCGCGCCGGTCTACACGTTCACGGTCACGAAGCCGCAGGACGTGCTGTCGCTCCTCGTCTTCCTCGTCGTGGCGGTCCTCACGAGCAACCTGATGACCCGCATCCGCGACCAGGCGGAGACCGCGCGACGCCGCGAGGCGCGGACGGCGGCGCTCTACGCCTTCAGCCGCCAGCTCGCCGCCGCGGTCGGCATCGACGACCTCCTCCCCACGGTCGCCCGCCACGTCGCCGACCAGTTCCAGGCGACCGTCGTCGTGAGCCTGCCGGAGGGGGGCCGGCTCGTCGCCCGCGAGGCCCACCCGGTGGGGACCGAGCTGAGCGTGCCGGAGCGGGCGGCCGCGACGTGGGTGTGGGAGCACGACCAGCCGGCCGGCCACGGCACCGACACGCTGCCGGGCGGCGAGTGGCTCCACGTGCCGCTCAACACGGCGCGCGGCGCCGTCGGCGTGCTCTCGCTCCGGCCCCCGGCGGCGGGCGGCGTGATGCCGCTCGATCAGCGGGAGCTGCTGGAGGCCCTCGCCCGCCAGGCGGCGGTCGCCGTCGAGCGGACGCGCGTCGACGTCGTGCTGGCGGAGAAGGCGAAGACCGAGGCGGTCATCGAGGCGAGCGAGGACGGGCTCATCGTGCTCGATCCGGGCGGCGTCGTCATCAACGTGAACGAGGTCGCGTGCGCGATCCTGGAGCTCGACAGGGACAAGGCGCTCGGCAGCCGCTTCGAGGAGCTGGGGACGAGCCACCCGCACTACCTCCGGCTCCGCGCCGCGGTGCGCGAGTTCCTGGCGCACCCTGAGCGCGAAGGCGACCGCGTGGAGCTGGCGCTCTTCCTCCGCGGGCGCGATCATTACTACGTGCTGAGACCGACGCCGTTCCGGGCGCTCGACGGCTCGCCCGCGGGGCTGATCCTCGCTCTCCAGGACGTCACCTACCTCCGCGACCAGGAGGCGCGCCGCGAGCACCTCGTCGCGACCCTCTCGCACGAGCTCGGGACGCCGCTCACGTCGCTCCGGATGGCGCTCGAGCTGCTCGGGAGGCAGACGGACGGTTTCGGGTCCGAGCAACGAGCGCTGCTCGACACGGCGCACGAGGACGTCGTGCGGCTGCAGGACGTGGCCCAGCGCCTGCTCGACCTGTCCCGCTCCCGCGCGATGAACATCGCCCTCGAGCGCCGCAACGTCGACCTGCGCGAGGTCGTCGCCCGTGTGCTGCGGCTCTTCGCGCTGCAGGCGCGCGAGAAGGGCATCGCGCTCGACGCCCGCCTGGCGGCCGGCGGGCTCACGATCGCCGGCGACGAGACGAAGCTCACGTGGGCGCTCTCCAACCTGGTCGCGAACGCCGTGCGCTACACGCCGAGCGGCGGGCGGATCGAGGTCGGGGGAACCGCCGAGCCGAGCGCCGTGCTCCTCTCGGTGAGCGACACCGGGCCCGGCATCCCTGCGGATCAGCGCGAGCGGATCTTCGAGCGCTTCGCGCAGCTCGCGGACGGCGGCGAGCTCGGCGCGGCCGGGCTCGGGCTCGCAATCGTCCGCGACATCGTGCAGGCACACGGGGGACGGATCCGGGTCGAGAGCGAGGTGGGGCGGGGCAGCCGCTTCACCGTGGAGCTGCCGCGGGGCTGAGATGGCGAGCATCCTCATCGTCGACGACGAGAAGAACGTCCGCACGCACCTCGCGACGTACGCGCGCGGCCTCGGGCACCGCGCCGAGACCGCGGAGGACGCGACGGCGGCCCTCGCGGCCATCGACCATCACGAGTTCGACGTGGTCTTCTCGGACGTCCGCATGGCAGGGATCGACGGCCTCGCGCTGCTCAGGGAGATCCGCCGCCGGCGCCCGGACGCGGTGGTCGTGCTCATGACGGCGTACGGCACGGTGCAGCAGGCGGTCGAGGCGATGCGGGCGGGGGCCTACGACTACCTGATGAAGCCCTTCGGCCTCGATCAGGTCGGTCTGCTGCTCGACCGCGTGCTCGAGGTGCAGACGCTCCGCCGCGAGAACCGCACGCTCCACCGCGCGCTCGACGAGCCGGCCGTCCTCGAGTCGGCGAGCCCGGTCATGCAGCGCGCGCTCGCGACCGCACGCCAGGCGGCGACGTCGGACGTGACTGTCCTCCTCACGGGCGAGAGCGGGACCGGGAAGAACGTCCTCGCGGCCTCCATCCACGACTGGAGCCCGCGCCGCGGTGGCCCGTTCGTCAAGATCTCCTGCACGACCCTGTCCGATCACCTCCTCGAGAGCGAGCTCTTCGGGCACGTGAAGGGCGCGTTCACGGGGGCGTGGAAGGACAAGGCCGGCCGGCTCGAAGCGGCCGCCGGCGGCACCGTGTTCCTGGACGAGGTCGGCGACCTCCCCCTCGAGCTGCAGGCGAAGCTCCTCCGCTTCCTCGAGGAGCATCGCTTCGAGCGCGTCGGCGGCAGCGAGACGATCACGGTGGACGCCCGCGTCATCGCCGCGACGAACCGGGAGCTCGAAGCCGACGTGCAGACGCATCGCTTTCGCGAGGACCTCTTCTTCCGGCTGAACGTGATCGCGATCCGGCTGCCCCCGCTCCGCGACCGGATCGCCGACCTCCCCGTGTTGACCGACCACGTCCTCGCCACGCTCTGCGTCCGCCACCGGCACCGGCCCATCGCGCTCTCCGACGACGCCCGGCGCGTGCTCGCGGGATATCGCTGGCCGGGGAACGTCCGCGAGCTCGTGAACGTGCTCGAGCGCACGGTCGTGCTGTCGGCGGGCGACAGCATCCGGGCCGAGGACCTGCCCGACCGCCTCGTCGCGCCCTCCGAGCCCTCCGCGCCGCCGGCCGCGGACAAGGACCTCTCCCTCGACGAGCTCGAGCGGCGTCACATACAGGCCGTGCTGGCCGACGCCGCGACGCTCGAGGAGGCCGCGGCCCGCCTCGGCATCAACCCGACGACGCTCTGGCGGAAGCGCCGGCGCTGGGGAATAGAGTAGCCGGTCCCCGCCGACGGGGCTCCCACGGGCGCCTTGGTGGATCGATGAGGCGGGTCGCGTTGATCGCGGCGCTCGTCGTGTCGTCGAGCGCTCCCGGCCTGGCGGCGGACCCATTCGTGCCGCCGGAGCTGCCGTTCGCCTACCTCGTGGGCGGTCAGACCACCGTCGTCTGGCAGCATGTCCCCGACTTCCGGAGCCCGTATGTCGGCGCCCGGAGCCTGCGCCCCGGCCCCGAGGACGCCGTGTCCCACAGCTACACGCTCTACACGGGCGCCCGCCTCCTGCCGTGGCTCGATCTCTATGTCGATCCCGAGATGATCCGGGGCGAGGGAATCGGCGCCGGGTTCGGGCTCGCCGGCTACACGAACGGCGAGGTGATCCGGAACCCGGAGGCGGGACAGAACCCGTACCTGGCCCGCGCCCTTCTCCGCGCGACGATCCCGCTCGGCGGCGAGACCGAGGACACGGAGCGCGACGTCCTGCAGATCGGCGGCCCGCGGCCGGCACGTCGCATCGTCGCCACCGGCGGCGTGCTCGCGGCGGCGGACATCTTTGACCTGAACCGCTACGCGAACAACACACGGAGCCAGTTCCTCAACTGGTGCTTCATCAACAACACGGCCTGGGACTTCGACGCCGACACGCGCGGCTACACGCGTGGCGGGGCGGTCGAGTGGGTCGACGACGGCTGGGCCGTGCGCGTCGGCGCCTTCCAGATGCCCGTGGTCGCCAACGGCCTCGATCTCGACGGCGACCTGCTTCACGCCCACGGCGAGCAGGCGGAGGTCGAGGGGCATCCGACGCTTCTCTCCGGGCGCCCGGCCGTCGTGCGGGCGATGGCGTATCAGAACCACGCGAACATGGGGAGCTATCAGGTCGCCGTCGCCCTCGCCGCCGAGACCGGCACCACGCCCGACATCACCGCACGCGCCGGGTGAACGCGCGGAAGTACGGCTTCCTCCTGAACGCGGAGCAGCCGCTCAGCCGCGACGGCGAGACCAGACTGTTCACCCGGCTCGGATGGAACGACGGTGCGAGGGAGACCTTCGCGTACACCGAGGCGGACTGGACCCTCTCCGCGGGCGTGCAGGTCGCCGGAGCCCCGTGGCACCGGAGCGATGACCGGGTCGGCGTCGGCGTCGCCGCGAACGGGCTCAGCAACCCGCACGCGGACTACCTCGCCGCGGGGGGCGTCGGCTTCCAGATCGGCGACGGCCGGCTCGCCTACCGTCCGGAGACCATCGTGGAGGCGTACTACC
>CAZLYE010000202.1:0-5078 GCA_964562865.1 uncultured Binatia bacterium (SeqCode)
GAGCCAGGAGCGCACCGGAGGGACCTTCGCACGGAAGACGAGGCCGAGCTGCGCGGCGACCTCGGGATCGGCGGCGAAGCCGAGCCGGCCGGCCTCCTCGGCCCACGCGACGGCGCGCAGCGCCTCGCAGGCCGCCCAGCCGTCTCCGTCGCGGATCGGGCGGATGTCCACCGAGCGACTCGGGCCGCGGAGGTCGCCGTCGAGCACCATCACCTCGAACCGCCGCTCGACCCAGCCGTCCCGCTCGAGGCGCGCCTCGAGGGCGCGGGGAGCGCCGACCCCGACGTCGATGCGCCGGTGGCCGAGCCCGGCATAGTGCTCGTCGACGCGCGTGAGCAGCCGGTCGACGTCCGCGGCGGTGGCGGCGCGCGGATCGGCGACGTGGTTCGCTTCCCATATCCGCGGCGCGCGCCGGTTGCGCACGAACGTGCCGAGCTCCGTCCGCGTGCTCTCGTTCCCGAGCGCGAGCAGCGCCTGGATGGCGGCGAGCGCCGGCTGCACGCGCGCGTCCATGGTATGACGGTGATGACGGATCCGAACGTATGACGCCATCCGCGCCGACCCTCGAGGCCGAGCTCGCCGGCCTCATCGACGCCACCCGCCGTGGCGGCCCGCCGCCGGACTTCGAGCCCTGGGCGCTCCGGATCTTCGCGCATCAGTTCGCGCGGAACGCGCCCTACCGCGCGTTCTGCGAGCGGCGCCGCGTGACGCCCGCGACCGTCGCGCGCTGGGAGGACGTGCCCGCGGTGCCGACGGCCGCCTTCCGGCACGCCGACCTCGCGTGCGGGCCCGCCGAGTCCCTCTTCCGGACGAGCGGCACCACCGACGCCGCGGCGCGCGGGCGCCACCTGGTCCCCCACCTCGCCCTCTACCGGGCCTCCGCGCTCGCGAGCTTCGCACGCTTCGTCCTCCCCGACGGCGCGAGGCTGCCGTGCGTCTGCCCGGTCCCCGAGCGCCCCGAGTCGTCGCTGGTGCAGATGTGCGCCTGGGTGGGCGACGACCTCGTCGCGGGGATCGAGTGGCTCGTCGAGCCCGACGCGCTCGTCGCGCGGCTCGCCGCCGCCGAGTCGCGCGGCGAAGCGCTCCTTCTCCTGGGCGTGACCGCCGCCTTCGCGCGCCTCTTCGACGCCTGCCGGACGCGCGGTCGCACGTTCCGGCTCGGCCCCGGGAGCCGCGTCGTCGACACGGGCGGCGCGAAGGGGCTCGCCCGCCCGCTCTCGCGCGCCGCGTTCCTCCGCGAGTGCTGGACCGCGTTCGGCATCCCCGGCTACTACTGCCTGAACGAGTACGGCATGACCGAGCTCTGCTCCCAGCGCTACGACAGCGCGCTGGACGACCGGTTCCACGGCCGGAGCCTCGCGCCGCGCCGGCTCATCGGACCGCCGTGGCTCCGCACGCGCGTGCTGGACCCCGACACGCTCGTGCCCGTAGCCCCCGGCACGACCGGCCTCCTCTGCCACCACGACCTCGCGAACGCCGGCTCGGTGTCGGTCGTGCTCACGGAGGACCTCGGGCGCACGGCGGACGAGGACGGGATCGAGCTGCTCGGCCGCGTCGCGGGCGCCGTCCCGCGCGGCTGCGGGTTGCTCCTCGCCGACCTGGACGCGCCGTGAGCGACGACCTCGCGGCGCTCGCGGCCCGCGTCGATGCCGCCGTCGTCGCGCGCCCGCGCGCGCGGCCGCTCCGCGAGACGATCGCCGCACTCGCGGAAGCCGCCGCGCGCTGGCGCGCGGACGCGACGCTCGCGCCCGCGCTGGCGGCCGCGGCGCGCCTGTCGCCGGAGACGGCGACCGCCGCCGTCGACGCCGCCGCCGCGGCGTTCGATCCGGACCGCATGACCGCGCTCGTCGAGCGCGAGCTCGGCCCCGGCGCCGCGGCGCGTCCGGCGCCGGACGGTCCCGCGCTCGTCGCCCACGTCCTCGCGAGCAACGTGCCCGCGCTCGCGCTGCCCGCGATCGCGCACGCCTGCCTCGTCGGTGCCGCCGTCCTGGTCAAGTCGGGCCGCGACGACCCGCTGTCCGCGCCCGCGTTCCGGCACGCGCTCGAGGCCGTCGACCCATCGCTCGCCGCGACGGTGGTCACCGCGTACTGGCCCGGCGGCGGGCCGGCCGACGAAGCGGCGCTCCTCGGGCGCGCCGACGTGCTGGTCGTCACCGGCAGCGACCGCACGCTCGCCGCCCTCGCCGCGCGTCCGTTCCGCGACGTGATCGCACACGGGCCGCGCTTCGGCGTCGCCCTGGTCGGGCGCGGCGCGCTCGCCGAGCCCGCGGCGGTCGCCGACGCGATCGCGCTCGACGTGGCCCTCCACGATCAGCGCGGCTGCCTCTCGCCGCACGTGGTGTACGTCGAGACGGACGGCCCGGTCGGGCCGCGCACGTTCGCTGAGCGGCTCGCCGGGGCGCTCGACGCGGTGGCCGCGCGCCTGCCCGCCGGCGCGTCGGGCGTCGAGGATCGCGCGCGCGTCCGTCTCGCCGCCGCCGAGGCGGAGTGGCTTCCCGGAGCGGTCACGTTCGCCCGGGCGGGCGGCCTCGTGGTCCATGAGCCGGCGGCGCCCGCGCGGCCGACCGGCGGAGTCCGCACCGTCCGCGTCCATCCGCTCGCGCGTGCGGCGGACCTGGCGCCGCTCCTCCCCGAGGGCACCGTCGAGTGCGTCGGCCTCGCCGGCGTCGACGCCGCGGCGCTCGTCGGCGCGCTGCGCGACCGCGGCGTCTCCCGCCTCTGCCCCGTCGGCCGCATGCAGCGGCCGCCGCTCTCCTGGCCGCGCGGCCAGCACGCGCCGCTCGGCGCGCTCCTCGGCCGGCGCGGCGGACGTCACGTGGAGGTGGAGACGTGAGCGACGATCTCGGCGCGCTCTTCCTCCGCCACGTCTGCCAGACGTCCTCCGCACCGCTCGGGATCACGGTCGCGCGCGCGGCCGCGGCGACGGTCTGGGACACGAGGGGCGAGGCGTGGCTCGACCTCCTCGCCGGCATGGGCGTCGCGAACGTCGGGCACACCCATCCCGCGGTGGTGGCCGCGGTCCGCACGCAGGCGGAGCGCCACCTCCACGTCATGGTCTACGGGGAGCTCGTGCAGGAGACGCAGGTGCGGCTCGCCCACCGCCTGGCGGAGCTGCTCGCGCCGTCGCTCGACGTCGTCTACTTCACGTCGAGCGGCGCCGAGGCGATCGAGGGTGCGCTCAAGACCGCGCGGAAGCACACGGGACGTCCCCGACTCGTCGCGTTCGAGGGCGGGTTCCACGGCGACACGTTCGGCGCGCTGTCGATCGGCGGGAACGCCGTCTACCGCACCCCGTTCGCACCACTCCTCCCCGACGTGACGCTCCTGCCCTTCGACGACGTCCGTGCCCTCGACGCGATCGACGAGCGCACCGCCGCCGTCGTCGTCGAGCCGGTCCAGGCGGAGGCCGGCGTCCGCATCCCGTCGCCGGCCTTCCTGCCCGCGCTTCGCCGGCGCTGCGACGAGACCGGCGCGCTCCTCGTGCTCGACGAGGTGGTGACCGGCTTCGGCCGGACGGGGCGTCTCTTCGCCCACGAGCACGCGGGCGTCGTGCCCGATCTCCTCGTCCTCGCGAAGGCGCTCGGCGGCGGGCTCCCGCTCGGCGCGTTCGTCGGGCGCGCGGCGGTGATGGCGACGCTCTCGCACGACCCACCGCTCGCCCACGTGACGACCTTCGGCGGCCATCCGCTCTCGTGTGCGGCGGGGCTGGCGGCGCTCGACGTCCTCCTGCGCGACGATCTCCCGCGCCGCGCGGCGACCCTCGGCGCGGAGCTGCTCCTGCGCCTCGGGCCGCTCATCGGCCGCGGCGGGCTCCGCGACGTACGGGGGACCGGGCTCCTCGTCGGGCTCGAGCTCGACACCGCGGCCGACTGCGCCCGCCTCGCGCGCCGGGCCCGCGAGCGCCGCCTGATCCTCAACTGGACGCTCCACCGCGACACCGTGATCCGTCTCGCCCCGCCGCTCGTCCTGACCGACACCGAGCTCGACGAGGCGACGCGCCGGATCGCGGACGCGCTCGGGTAGCGTCGCGGATTGACCCGGCTCGAATTGGTGCACTATCGTCGCCCGGTCGCAGGCGAGCCATGCCGGAGCCGACGCCTCCCGATCCGGTCGAGCCGATCCGGCGCCAGGTTCGCCGGCTCCGCGGTCGCCGGAACCGCTCCGAGGCGACGCGCGCGCTCCTCCTCCTGGTCGCCGTCGGCGCGGCCGCCGCCGTGCCCGTCGTCCTGCTGGCGCTCCGCGCCGGCCCGCGCCTCTTCGCCGCGGGCGCGGCGGGCGCGGTGAGCGCGGCGCTCGGCGGGGTGCTCGCCGTCCTCGCCGGGACGCGCCGCCGCTGGCTCGCCCGCGGGCGCGCCCCCGGCTGGATCGACCGGCAGGCGGGCCTGGAGGGACGCCTCGCGACGCTCCTCGAGCTCACCACCGAGGGGGCTCCGCCCGCCGACTCGTTCTTCCTCCCGCTCCTCGTCGAGGAGAACCACCGCCGGCGCGGGAGCTGGCAGCCGGCCACGATCGTCCCCCGGAGCGTCCCGCCGCGCGCGCTCGCGGCGGCGCTCGTCACGACGAGCGCGCTCGCCCTCACCCTCCTCCTCGCGCCGGCGCTCGCGCCGACGGTGCCGGAGGTCTTCTTCGCTGCCGGCGTGCCCGACGGCGCGGGCACGCGCGCCGTGCCGGGTCGCGTGCTCCTCGCGCCCGCGACCGTTCCCCTCGACGGGGCGCATGCGGCGCCGCCCGCGTCGCGCTCGCTCGCCGCCGACCTCCAGCAGCGGATCCGCCGGCGCCTCTGGGGACCGGATCTCGCCGCGGCGAGCGAGGAGATGGACCGGACGGCCCGCAATGACGGCCGGCGGGACGGCGAGCACGGCGGCCCCGCATCGGCCGACGAGCCCTCGAGCGAGAATCCCGGCGAGGGCACGGCCATGGCGCGGAGCGACGCCTCGGCTTCGGACCGCGCCGGGTCCGAGCGCTTCGCGGGAGACCGTGCGGCCGAGGACCCGGCGGACGGGGATGCCCGGCACGCCGACCGCGAGCGGCGCAGCACGGCCGACGCCGCTGGGAGTGGCGACGCCGCGCGCGGCGCC
>CAZLYE010000203.1:0-3639 GCA_964562865.1 uncultured Binatia bacterium (SeqCode)
GCGCGGCGATCGCGTCGTTCCTCGACGGACTCTCGCGCACCGATCGGCTGGAGGCGATCCGCGCCCTCTCCGGGCCGCGTCTCCAGGGCCGCCTCTACCGCGCGGTCGAGAGCGCGCCCCGCGTCACCATGGCCGACTTCGTGCCACCCGACGCGACGCCGCTCCGCGAGGTGATCTTCGAGGGGAAGAACTCGCTCGCGGCGTTCACGCTCTTCCAGAAGCGCTTCTGCCGGCCGCCGCAGGGAGAGGACGAGCTCTGGGGCTACAACCACCAGTCGCTCGCCTGGCTCACCGGGCCGGGGTACTTCGTCGTCCACGAGGACAGCCGCCGCGGTGCCGCGATCGACTACCGTCACGTCCCGCTGGAGAAGCCGGCCGCGTGGCCCGAGGTGAAGCCGAACGACCGCGGCTTCTCGCGCTTCGTCTATCGCGACATGGTCGACTACATGCGCCGCGTCTCGCGCGAGGTGTTCATCGGCTCCGCCCACCGCGACGGGAAGGAGCTCGGGAACTACTTCGTGCTCTGCCGCGAAGGGTGACCGGCCGCCACGGTCCGCGGATCACCGTTCCAGACGTAGATCCAGCACGCGAGCGGGCGGCCGTCGCGCAGCGTCGCGACCGTCTGCGTGCGGAGGAACAGGCTCCGCGCGGCGTCGGCCGGGTCGAACCCCTCGTACGCATCGAGCGCCGCCAGCACCGACGCGTCGGCGGTGAGGCGGAGCACGATCCCGTCGATCGTCGTCGCGGCGGAGTCGTCCAGCACCGCGCCCGGATACGCGCCGAGGTCGTGGACGCGGCCGTGGACGGTCGCCCGTCCGACCTCGCGGAGGCGTCGCACCGCGGCGGCGATCTCGGGCGGGGCGTGGCCGGGCCGGAGCGTCCCGTACAAGAACAGGTGACGAGGTGGCGACGCGGAGCGCACCGCCGGCCCTTCTACGATCGCGTGCGGACGCGGGACAAGTGGGTGCGGCGGTGCAACGTGATTTGCAACGGCCTGACATGTATAGTAGCCGCTTCGTCTTTCATGGATCACCGCACGCAGAATCTCGCGGAAGAGAGGCTCGCGTGGCTCGGGCTCGCGGTGATTCCCGAGCTGACTCCGCGCGTGGCACACGCGCTCGTCACCCGGCTGGGCAGCGCGCGCGCCGTGGTCGGCGCGTCCGCGGCGGAGCTCTGTGCCGGCGGTGCGAGCGACGCGCTGGTGCCCCTCATCCGCGACGCGGCGCGCCGCGGCCGGGCCGAGGCGGTGGCGCTCGGTCGCGCGGACGCGACGTTCGTCACGCGCGTCGACGCCGCGTATCCGACGGGGCTCGCCGCCACGACCGATCCGCCGCTGGCGCTCGCGGTGCGCGGTCGTCTCGTCGACGACGACGCGCTCGCGATCGCGATCGTCGGCACGCGGCGCGCAGGGGAGTACGGACGGCGCGTGGCGACCGAGCTCGCCCGCGGGCTCGCGCAGGCCGGCGTCACGGTCGTGAGCGGCCTCGCGGCCGGCATCGACGGTGCCGCGCACCGCGCCGCGCTCGCGGCGGGAGGCCGCACCATCGCGGTCCTCGGGACGGGGATCGACCGGGTCTATCCGAGCTGGCACGCCGAGCTGGCCGAGGCGGTCGCGGTCGGCGGTGCGCTCGTGAGCGAGTTCCCGTGCGGTGCGCCGCCGCTCGCCTTCCACTTCCCGCGACGTAACCGCGTGATCAGTGGGCTCACGCTCGGCACGGTCGTGGTCGAGGCGGCCGAGCAGAGCGGGTCGCTCATCACGGCCGCGTTCGCGCTCGAGCAGGACCGGCAGGTGTACGCGGTCCCGGGTCCCGTCGGCGTGGCAGGCCACCGCGGGCCGAACCGGCTGATCCAGCACGGCGCGCGGCTCGTCACCGGCGTCGAGGACATTCTGGAGGACCTGCCCGCCACACTCCGGCTGCGGCTCGCCGAGCGTCGCGCGGCGGCCGCCGAGGCGGCGCTCACGGCGCCCGAGCGGCGCATCCTCGACGCGGTCGGCCCCGACGGACGGCACGTCGACGAGGTGATCCGTCATGCCGCGGTGCCGCCCGGTGCCGCGCTGGAGACGCTGCTCGCGCTCGAGCTCCGCGGTCTCGTCCACCAGCTGCCCGGCAAGCGGTTCTGCCGGCGCGCGGCGTGAGCCGCGGTCCCCTCCACACACACATGGCGAAGAACCTGGTCATCGTCGAGTCGCCCGCCAAGGCGAAGACGCTCGGCAAGTACCTCGGCCGGAACTATCAGGTGAAAGCGTCGATCGGCCACGTGATGGACCTGCCGAAATCGAAACTCGGCGTCGACATCGAGAAGGACTTCGCGGCCGAGTACCACGTGATCCAGGGCAAGGCGAAGGTCCTCGAGGAGATCAAGAAGGCGGCGAAGGACAAGGAGAACATCTACCTGGCGCCCGATCCCGATCGCGAGGGTGAGGCGATCGCGTGGCACATCGCGCAGAAGCTCGGCCCCCGCCGCCGTAACGTGCACCGCGTCCTCTTCAACGAGATCACGAAGAAGGCGGTGCTGGAGGCGCTCAAGAACCCCGGCAAGCTCGACCAGCATCGCTTCGAGGCGCAGCAGGCGCGGCGCATCCTCGACCGGCTCGTCGGCTACAAGCTCTCCCCGCTGCTCTGGGAGAAGGTTCGCCGCGGGCTCTCCGCCGGCCGCGTGCAGTCGGTCGCGGTCCGGATCATCGCCGAGCGCGAGCGCGAGATCCGCGCCTTCACGCCCGTGGAGTACTGGACGGTCGAGGCGCGGCTCGAGGCGGGGAGCCCGCCGCCGTTCGCGTCGCGCCTCGTGGAGATCGGCGGCCAGAAGCTCGACCACGAGCAGCTCCGGCTCGACGCGAAGGCGCGCGTCGACGAGGTGCTCGCGGGGCTCACGGGGGTCGCGTGGACGGTGACGAAGGTCGAGCGGAAGGAGCGCCGCCGCCACCCGACGCCGCCCTTCATCACCTCCCGGCTCCAGCAGGAGGCGTCGCGCAAGCTCGGCTTCCAGCCGTCACGGACCATGCGCATCGCGCAGCGCCTCTACGAGGGCGTCGAGCTCGGCGACGAGGGATCGGTCGGCCTCATCACCTACATGCGCACCGACTCGACGCGCATCTCGGGCGAGGCGCTCTCCGCCGCGCGGGAGTACATCCAGCGGCGTTACGGCAACCCGTACCTGCCCGACGCGCCGCAGGTGTATCGCTCGAAGAAGGACGCGCAGGACGCGCACGAGGCGATCCGCCCGACGTCGATGGACTGGGATCCGGAGAGCGTCGCGCGCTTCCTCGACAAGGACGAGCTGTCGCTCTACACGCTCATCTGGAACCGCTTCGTCGCGAGCCAGATGGAGTCGGCGGTCTACGACGCCACCGCCGTCGACATCGAGGCCGGCACGTGCCGCTTCCGCGCCAACGGCCAGATCATGAAGTTCGACGGCTTCATCCGGGTCTACACCGAGGGCCGCGACGACGAGCAGCGCGATCCCGAGGAGGAGGGCGAGGGCCAGCTGCCGCCGCTCACGGAGGGCGAGACGCTCCGGCTCCTCGAGCTGCTGCCGGAGCAGCACTTCACGCAGCCGCCGCCGCGCTTCAGCCAGGCGACGCTCATCAAGGAGCTCGAGGAGAACGGCATCGGCCGCCCGTCGACCTACGCCTCGATC
>CAZLYE010000204.1:0-7361 GCA_964562865.1 uncultured Binatia bacterium (SeqCode)
GCGGGCCCGCCTCGTCCACCGGGTCGTGCGCGTGCCGGACGAGGGGTCGAGCCTCGCCCGGGTCGTCGCGCACGCCGCGGACGCGCCGACGAGCGCCGTCGTCGTGGGGGAGCTGGCGCTCCCCCGCGGGGCGCCGGGCGACGCGGCGGCCGAGCGCGCCGCCGTCGTCGTCGACGCGCCGGAGCGCCTCGAGGTCGAGGCGGACGTCACGGCGCCGGCGCTCCTCGTCGTCACCGACACCTTCTACCCGGGCTGGGAGGCGACGGTGGACGGCGCGCCGGCGACGATCGTGCGCGCCGACCACGCCTTCCGGGGGGTGCCACTCGGCCCCGGGCACCGGCGCGTGCGGTTCGACTACCGCCCGGCGCCCGTCCGCCGCGGCGCTGCCCTCACCGCCGCAGCCGTGCTCCTCGTCCTGGCGCTCTGCGCGCGCGGCCGGGGTCGCGGTTGACGGCGCTCGCGGCGCTCCCGTAGCCTTCGCCGCGGATGGCGGCGACGGCCGAGCTGCACCGCGTGGAGACACGCGAGGAGCCCGTGGCGCCCTGTCCGGCGTGCGGTGCCGGGGATGCCTCGATCGTCCTCGAGAACGCGCGCGACTGGGAGTACGGCGTCTCCGGGACGTTCCGCTTCGCGCGCTGTGCGGCGTGCGGGCTCTGCTACCAGACGCCCCGCCCGTCGCTCGAGCGGCTCCTCGGGTTCTACCCGGCCGACTACCACGCGCACCGCCTGCCGACCTCGTCGCTCTTCCGGCTGCTCCACCGCCTCCAGTTCGGGCCGCGCGTCCGCCGCTACCTGCGCCGCGCCGGGCGCACCTCCGGGCGCGTGCTCGACGTCGGCTGCGGCGACGGCACGCTCCTCCGCGAGCTCAGCCGGCGAGGGTCGTGGGAGCTCCACGGGCTCGACTTCAACCCCGACGCCATCGAGGCGGCACGCCACGGCGAGCCACCCATCCAGCTCTTCCTCGGGACGCTCGAGGACGCGCCGTACGAGGAGCGGCGCTTCGACCTCATCGTCATGCACCACGTGCTCGAGCACGTCCCGGAGCCCGTGACGACGCTCCGGCGCGTGCTCGCGCTGCTCCGGCCCGGCGGCCACGTGGTCGGGCAGCTCCCGAACTTCGCGTCGTTCGAGCGCTGGGCGACGGGCCGCTTCTGGAACGGCTACCACACCCCGCGCCACATGCAGTGCTTCACGCCGTCGAGCCTCGCGGGCCTCCTCGGCCGGGTCGGGTTCGACCGGATCGAGACCGGCCCCGCCGCGCACCCCGGCCAGTGGGCCCTCTCCCTCCAGAGCGCCCTCGTGGGAGGGCCCTTCCCGCGCGCGCGGCGCACGCACGGGAAGGCGTCGTTCTACCCGCTGTGCCTCGTGGCGGGGATCCCGCTGGCGGTCGGCGACGTGCTGATCCGCGCGGGCGGCGTGATGAACTTCGCGGCGCGGCGGCCGCCCGAGGACGCGCGATGACCGGGCCTCTGCCCGACACGCCGGCGCTGCAGCGCCACGTGCCGATCGAGACGCTGCGCGCGCTCTCCCGCATCCGCGGCGGTCGCGTCGCCGGCGCGATCGCCGTCAACTGGGTGCTGCTCGCGGGCCTCGTGGCACTCGCGCTCGCGGTTCGTCACCCCGCGCTCTGGGTGGTCGCCGTGCTCGCCATCGGCAACCGCCAGTACGCGCTCCTCCTCCTGGTGCACGAGTGCTCGCACTACCTCTTCCGCCGATCCCGCGCGGCGAACGATCTCCTCGGGAACCTCTTCTGCGCCTGGCCGGTCGGCGTCACGGTCCACCGCTATCGCGCCCTCCACTTCCTCCACCACCGTCACCTCGGCGGTCCCGCGGATCCGGACTGGGGCTACTACGGCAAGCGCGTCACGCCCGCCCGCATCGCGCGGATCGTCGTCGCCGGGATGCTGGGCGGCCGGGCGATCAAGACGAGCCTCCTCTACTATCTCCCCGGGCTCGCGCGCCGGCTCGAGCCGGACCTCGACGTCGGCGCGATCCGGGCGGTGAGCGCCGGCGCGAGCCGCTGGGATCCCGTCGGGCTCGTGCTCGTCCAGGCGGCGATCCTGGGCACGTTCGCCGCCGCCGGCGCGTGGTGGGCCTACTTCCCCCTCTGGGCGCTTCCCGCGGTCACGGTGGTGCCGACGCTCAACCACCTCCGGACCGTCGCCGAGCACGCGCCCGACGCGGATCCCGAGCAGGGCGGCGCGACGGAGACGACGCGGACGACGGTCGCGGGCTGGCTCCAGACGAACCTCTTCGCGCCGGTCGAGTTCTACTACCACCACGAGCATCATCTCTTCCCGTCCGTCCCGTTCAGCCGCCTGGCCGAGCTCCACCGGATCCTCGTGCAGAGCGGCTACTGGGACGAGGAGCGCGACGCGCTCCGGCGGTCGTATCCCGGGACGCTCGCGGAGCTCTGCGCGAAGCACGCGCAGGGCCGGGCGCCGCGCGCGCTCAGGTCCTGAAGAGCCGCCGGTAGAGATCGGTCTGCAGCCGCTCCTCGGGGTCGCACGCGCGCTTCAGCTCGAGGAAGCGGCGGATGCGGTCCTCCCCCAGGTAGCCGCGCGCGGCGGCGCGGTCGAGCGTCAGGTCCTTGGCAAGGTAGAACCGGCCGCCGGCGTCGAGCACCAGGCGATCGAGCTGCCGGGCGAGCGCCCACACCGCGCGACGGTTCCGGCGCGTCAGGCGGATCTCGAGGGCGAGCGAGAAGCCGTCCACTGCGTGCGACATGAGGAACCCGTCCGGGCGATGCCGCTTCAGCACGCCGACGTACGGGACGAGCCCTTCGCGCTGCGCGAGCGCGATCTGCGCGCGGAACACGCGCGCCGCGTCGGCGGCCGGGATGAAGCTCTGGTACTGGACGAACCCACCCGGGCCCGTCGCGCGCTTCCAGTCGGGGATGTAGTCGAGCAGGAACGCGAAGGCGGCGTGCGACTGGCGGAAGTGGTGCCGTCCCTGCAGGCGGCTCAGGTGGTAGCGTGCGACGTTCACCGCGCGCACCGCTGGCTGGTTCATGAGGGGGCGCATGAAGCGCCACATGATGGACTTCGGGACGACGCCGAAGAACGTCTCGGGGAGCTGCTGGCTCACCACGCGGAGCGTCTGCGCCGGCGACGGGTCCTCGCCCGGCTTGAGATGGTTCGCCTGGTGCACCACACCGCGTCCGAGGCCCCGGCCCCGCGCCGACGCGTCCACCCAGCCGACCAGGTAGTCGGCGCGCGCGGTGCGCTCCTCGAAGATCGCGATCATCTCGTCCAGGTCGGTCGCGGGGATGGCCTCCACTTCGAGGAGCCCGGAATGCACGCGCTTCAGATGGAGCGCGACGCTCACGAAGCAGCCGAGCATGCCGAAGCCGCCGACGGCCGCGTGGAAGAGGTCCGGGCTGTCGGTGCGGCTCAGGCGGCGAAGCTCGCCGTCCGGGAGGAGAAGCTCGACGTCGACGAGGTGCTCGCCGAACGGGCCCGCCCGCCAGTTGTTCTTGCCGTGGACGTTCATCGCCGCGCACCCGCCGACCGACGCATGCATCGTCCCGGGGACGACGGGCGGCCACCAGCCGTCGTCGATCGTGTACCGCCAGAGATCGCCGATCGTGACGCCCGGCTCGACGCGCACGATGCCCGTGTCGGGGTCCCAGGCGAGGATGCGGCGCATGCGGGAGAGGTCGAGGCAGATATGCTCCGCGTTGAGGGCCGCGTCGCCGTAGCTCTGACCCGCCCCGCGGAGGCCGACCGAGAGCCCGTGTGCGCGCGCGAGGTCGAGCACCTCCCGGACGTCCGCGACCGTCGAGGGACGGTACACCCAGCTCATTGCCGACGAGGCCATGCTCCAGCCCCACACGCGCTCGAGCCGCTCCGCGGGGAGCGGCGCACACGCGCGCGGCGACGGCGCCACCGCCGTCACAGATCGAGCCGCCGCATCACGGCGGAGGGAAGGTGGCGGACGACGAACATGATCGGCGCCCACACGCGCGGGACGTATGCGGTGCTCGCGCCCCGGCGGGCCGCGTCGAGGATCTCCCGCGCCGCCTTCTCGACCGGGACGAGGAGCGGCAGGCGGTCCATCCCGGCGGTCATCGGCGTGGCGACGGGGCCCGGCTTCACCGTGACGACGACCACCCCGCGGCGGGCGAGCCGATTCCGGAGCGCCTCCAGGTACGCCGTGAGCGCCGCCTTGGACGCGCAGTAGACCGGGTTGCCGCGCCGCCCGCGGTCGCCCGCGACGGACGAGAGCCCGACGATCGTACCCGCCCCCCCCCGCTCGAACCGCTGCGCGGCCTCGTTCAGCCACGCGATCGCGCCGAGGACGTTCACCTCGACGATCTCGCGGTCCTTCGCGAAGGCATACTCGGTCTCGCCCACGCGCGGCATCACGCCCGCCGCATAGACGACCAGGTCGAGCCCGCCGAGATCGCGACAGATGCGCTCGAACAGCGCGGGCACGCCGTCGAACGCGGTGACGTCGTGCGTGTACACGCAGGCGGCCGGGCTCCCACCGATCTCCTCCGCCAGGCGCCCGAGCTCCGCCGCCCGGCGCGCGACGAGCGCCACACGGCATCCCTCGCGGGCGAGCTGGCGGGCGATCTCCGCCCCGATCCCGGAGGACGCGCCGACGACGATCGCCCGCTGCCACGGAGCATTCATGTCTCAGCTCAGGTTCGCCCGCTTGCGCAGGATGAGCCCGACCATCTTGAGGCCGGTGCGTGCGCTGTGCCAACGGCTCGACGAGTGCTTCGAGACCCCGCCCCGGCGCCGGTAGTAGCTCACCGGGACCTCGATCACGCGCGCCTGCATCCGGAGCATCTCGATCATCATCTCGGGCGAGAAGGCGGCGTCGTCGCGGCCGCAGTGGGGACGGATCTTCATCCAGGCGTCGCGCCAGAGCGCGCGGTACGTGCAGCCGACGTCGGTGAAGCGCGGCTCGCGCGCCCACCAGAGCGCCTCGATCATCTTGCCGACGACGACGTTCCCCCAGCGCAGCAGCCCGTCCATGTTGGCGCCCTGCTCGATCATCTGCCGTGTGGTCCGCGTCCCGATCACCATGTCGGCGTCCTTCAGGTACTCGAGGAGCTTCCCGAGGTCGCGGGCGCGGAACGTGGCGTCCGCCTCCACCAGGACGAGGATGTCACCCGTCGCGGCGTCCATGCCCTGCCGGAGGGCGTCGCCGTAGCCGCGGAGCGGCCGGGAGTGGACGACCGCGCCGAGCTCGCGTGCGATGTCCGCCGTCCCGTCGCTCGAGCGGTTGTCCATGACGACCACCTCGTCGACCTCGTCACGGAAGTCGCGGATCACGTGGCCGATGGCTCCCGCTTCGTTGTAGGCGGGAATGACGACGCTCACGCGCTGGCGGTCGAAGCGCGCGGCGCGGCAGAGGAAGTTCGCCAGGTTCAGGTCCTCGATCGTGTTCACGTTCAGGTACCGGCCGCGGAGGACGAAGGGCAGCACCGTCCCGCCGCGTCGGGCCGCGTGGTCGATGACGTCGGTCAGCTCGAGGCGGCCGGTGCGCGCGGACACGGGCGTGTCTCGTGCGTCGCGGAAGATGTCGGGGTGGAAGAGATAGGTGCCGCAGCCCACGTAGGGCGAGAGGATCCGGTCGGGCTTCTCGACGAGCGCGGTGATGCGGCCGTCCCCGAGCGTGACGCCGTAGTTCTTCCGGATCGTCTCGAGGTCGTCGGTGGGCAGGAGGGCGCAGACCGCGGTGTACGGCCCCTCGACCGTCGCGAGCTCCGCGTGGTTCGTGTCGAGGTAGAGCTCGTCGCCGAGGACGAGGACGAAGGGCTCGTGGACGTGAGGCTCCGTCACGAGGAGGGCGCTGCCGAGCCCGCGGTCGACGTTCGGGTTGTCGATGTAGGTGAGCTCCACCCCGAACGCCGCGCCGTCGCCGTAGTGTGCGCGGATCTGCTCGGCGAGGTGGCCGACGATCACGTGGATCCGCCGGATGCCGAGCGCGTCGCGCAGCAGCTCCAGGTGCCGCGTGAGGAGCGGTTTGCCCGCCACCTCGAGCAGCGCCTTCGGCACGAACCGGCTCCGCGGGTGGATGCGCTGGCCCTTGCCAGCGGCGGCGATGACACCGATGCGGGGAGCGCTCACGAACGGCCACGCCGGGCGGCAGCCGGGCCTGTTCTTAGACGGTCGCGCCGGTCATTTGCAAACGGTGACCGGCCCGTCGCGCTACTCCACCTCGTCCGCGAGCAGCTGCCCGAGCGTCTGGCGGCGGCGGACGAGCCGGAGGGTCCCGTCGAGCTCCCGCAGCACCTCGGGTGCCTGCCCGTAGGAGTTGTAGCCGGCGGTCGACATCGCGGCGCAGTACGCGCCCGCCCCGCCGATGACCACGAGGTCGCCGGCCTCCGGCCGCGGCACCTCGCGTGGCGCCAGCGCCTCGGGGTCGCCGGGCGCCGGCGTCAGGATGTCCCCGGACTCGCAGCACGGGCCGACGAACACGACGCGCGCCGGCGCCCGCTCGCCCACGACGCCCGTGATCGGGTGCTGCGCGCCGTAGAGCGAGGGCCGCGTGATCTCCGGCATGCCGGCGTCGAGCTTGGCGAAGCGATAGCCCTCGCGCCCGGTGTCCACCACGTCCACGCAGGTCGTCACGATGGTGCCGGCGTTGGCGACCAGGTACGTCCCCGGCTCGAGCTCGAGGTGGAGCTTCCGACCCGTCCGCCGGTGGAACTCGACGAACGCGGCGCGCACGACGGTCCCGACCGTCGCGAGGTCCGTCGCCTGCTCGTCCGGCATGCGCGCCACCTTGAAGCCGCCGCCGAGGCTCACGGTCGTCACCTGGGGCAGGCGCTCGACGATCTGCAGCACGAGTCCGGCGACCCGCGTCCAGACCGCAGGGTCGCTGCCGGACCCGATGTGGGTGTGAAGGCCGCGGATCGCGAGCCCGTGGCGCGCGGCCAGCGCCTTCGCGTCCTCCAGATGGTCGTGCCACATGCCGAAGCTCGACGCCGGCCCGCCGGTGTTCGTGCGGTTGGTCGAGCCGCTGCCGAGGCCCGGGTTCACCCGGATCGTAACGTCGCGGCCGGGGAACGCGCGGCCGTAGCGGTCGAGCTGGTGGAGCGAGCACGCGTTGTAGAGCACGCCCTGCCCGACGAACTCCTCGAGCCGCCGCGACGGCACCTGCGACGTGAGCTGGATGCGTCCGGGCGCGAAGCCCGCGCGGAGGGCGCGGTCCACCTCGGCGTCGCTCGACGCGTCGATGTGAAGGCCGAGGTCCCGGAAGACCCCGAGCACCGCCCGGTTGGAGTTCGCCTTCATCGCGTAGCGGAGCGTGAAGCCGAAGGCGTGCGGGAAGGCGAGCGCCGCGCGCGCCGCGGCTTCCAGCGCGGCCCGGTCGTAGACGTAGCACGGGGTGCCGAACCGCTC
>CAZLYE010000205.1:0-16397 GCA_964562865.1 uncultured Binatia bacterium (SeqCode)
CTGGCGGGCAAACGCATGGAGGAGCCGCGCGAGGACATGATCTCGGCGCTGCTGCGCGCGGAGATCGAGGGCGAGGCGCTGAGCCAGGCGGACTTCGACGCGTTCTTCCTGCTGATCCTGGTCGCGGGCAACGAGACGACCCGCAACCTGATCAGCGGCGGCATGCACGCGTGCATCGAGAATGCGGGCGAGCGGCGGCGGCTGGCGGCGGACCCGGGGCTGATGCCGTCGGCGGTCGAAGAGATGCTGAGGTGGGTCTCGCCGCTGATCTACTTCCGGCGGACGGCGACGCGCGACACGGAGATCCGCGGGCAGAAGATCCGCGAGGGCGACAAGGTGACGGTCTGGTACGGCTCCGCCAACCGCGACGAGGAGATCTTCCCGAACGCCGACCGCTTCGACGTCGGCCGGACGCCGAACGAGCACCTCGCCTTCGGGCTCGGGCATCACTTCTGCCTCGGTGCGAACCTCGCGCGCCTCGAGATCCAGATCATGTTCGAGGAGCTCTTCCGTCGGCTGCCGGACCTCGAGCTCGCCGGGCCGGTCGAGCGCCTTCGCTCCAACTTCATAAACGGCGTCAAGCACATGCCGGTGCGCTTCGGCCGGAACGGGCGATGACGGCGACGCGGCGAGCAGAGCGCCATGCGCGCCGACGAGGGACGACCTTGACAGCGGAACGAGGGCTTCGCTAGTGCCCCGGATCGACATGGCCGCGCCCGTGGAGCCGATGCGTCTCGACGTCGTCAGCGAGTTCCCCTACAAGCACTCGACCGGCGCGGTGATCGGCCGCTTCCTCGCCGGCCTGAAGGAGCAGAAGCGCATCTGGGGGCAGCGGACTCGCGGGATCGGGGTGGTCGTGCCGCCCCTCGGGTACTGCGAGACCGACGGCTCGGCCGGCGGCGAATGGGCGGAGGTGGGGTCGGCCGGGGTCGTGACGGCGGTCGCCGTCGTGCACGACGCGGTACCCGGGCTCCATCCGTTGCCTGCGCCGTTCGCCTTCGTCCTCGTGCGGCTCGACGGCGCGGACACGGCGTTGGCGCACGTCGTGAAGGACGACGTCGACCGCGTGCGGATCGGCAGCCGGGTGGAAGCCGTGTGGGCGCCCGACGCCGAGCGGATCGGGAGCATCCGGGACATAGCGTACTTCCGGATGGTGGAGTCGTGAGCGAGCCGCCGAAGGAACCGATCAGGTACGTGGAGGCGAAGCTGAACCTCCCGTACCACTACGTCGCGGGTGACCATCGCGCCCGCTACCTCCGCGCGCTGAAGGAGAAGAAGATTCTCGGCTCGCGGTGCTCGAAGACGGGCAAGGTCTTCGTGCCGCCGCTCGTGGCCTCGCCCGAGAGCCTCGCGCCGTGCGAGGAGCTCGTCGAGCTGAGCGGCCGCGGCGTGGTCACGACCTTCTGCATCGTCAACATCCCGGTCATCGGCCGCGCGATCGAGCTGCCGTACGTCGCCGCCTCCGTCGCCCTCGACGGTGCTGACATCTCGATCTACGCGCTCGTCCAGGAGTGCCGTCCCGAGAACGTCCGCATGGGCATGCGGGTCGAGGCGGTGTGGAAGCCCGACGGCGAGCGACAGGGCGACCACGAGGACATCCAGTACTTCCGACCGACCGGCGAGCCGGACGCGCCGCTGGCCTCGTTCATCAACCGGCTCTGACGATGGCGAAGCTCCGGAACGTCGCCGTCGTCGCGTTCTCGCAGGCGCCGATCGTCGCACGCGACGAGCACCGGATCGCGCCCGAGATCCTCTACCCCGAGGTCCGGAGAGCCCTCGCCCAGTGCGGCGTCGAGCGCGATGCGATCGACTACCAGGTCTCCGGCTCCGCCGACTACGTCGACGGGCGACCCTTCGGCTTCGTCGCGGCGCTGGACGTGACGGGCTCGTGGCCCCCCACGCAGGATCTGCACCTGGAGATGGACGCGGCCTTCGCGGCTCACTACGCCTGGATCCGGATGCAGGCCGGCGACTGCGACACGGCGCTCGTCTGCGGTTACGGCAAGAACTCCGAGGGCGAGCTCGAGCGGGTGATGAACCTGGAGCTCGATCCGTACTACCACGCGCCGCTCGGGCTGACGCCGACCGCCACGGCGGCGCTGCAGGCGAGCGCCTTCATGGCGCGCGCCGGCATCGGTGACCGCGAGCTGGCCGAGGTCGCCGCCCGCAACCGGGTCGCGGGCGCGCGGAACCCCGACGCGCTCCTCCGCGAGCCGGCAACCCCCGATGCGCTCGCCCGCACGCCCTGGGCGGTCACACCGCTCCGCCGCGGCTACCTCGCACCGGTCGGTGACACCGCGGTCTGCCTCATCCTCGCCGCCGAGGGGAGGGCCGAGAGGATGTGCGACCGACCCGCATGGATCCACGGCGTCGACCAGCGGATCGAGCTGCAGACCCTCGGGGCGCGCGATCTGTCCCGGAGCGCGAGCGCCCGGCTCGCTTCGGAGAAGGCGTTCGCGATGGCCGGGCTCGCCAGCGCGCGGGACGCCGACGTCGTCGAGCTCGCGGCGACGACGCCGGCCGAGGAGCTGATTCTCCGCGAAGCGCTCGGGCTCGCCGGCGGTGACCGTCCTGCGGTGAATCCCTCCGGCGGCCCGCTCTGCGGGCACCCCTTCATGATGACCGGCCTCATCCGGCTCGGGGAGTCGTTCCGGCAGATCGCGGGTCGTGCCGGGGAGCACGCCGTCGCCGGGGCTCGCCGGGCGATCGCCCACGCGGCCCAGGGGCACTGCCTCCAGCAGAACGTCTTCTTCGTGCTCGGCGCCGAGCGGAGGTGGACGTGAAGCGGCCGGTCGCGGTCGTCGGCGTCGGGCAGACGCATCACGCCACGCGGCGCGCCGATCTCAGCATCCCCGGGCTCGTCCGCGAGGCCGTGGACCGAGCGCTCCTCGACGCGGGGCTCGACTACGGGGACATCGACGCGGTCGTCGTGGGCAAGGCCCCGGACCAGCTCGAGGGCGTGATGCAGCCCGAGCAGTTCCTCGCGGGCGCACTCGGCGCGCATCTGAAGCCGCTCGTGCGCGTCCACACCGCGGGCTCGGTGGGCGCGTCGACGGCGCTCACCGCCGTGACGCACGTCGCCTCCGGCCTCTTCGACCGCGTCCTCACGGTCGCGTGGGAGAAGCAGTCGGAGGGGAACGCCATGTGGGCGCTCTCGCCGAACATGCCGTTCACGCCGCCGCTCGTCGCCGGCGCCGGTGGGTTCTTCGCGCCGTACTGCCGCGCCTACATCGCACGCACGGGGTGTCCGCCCCACATCGGGCCGATGGTCGCGGTGAACGCGCGCGCGAACGCCGGCCGGAACGAGTACGCGCACCTCCGCGAGCCGATGACGCTGGAGGACGTGATGCAGTCGCCCGTCCTCTGGGACCCGATTCGCTACCTCGAGACGTGTCCCTCCTCCGACGGCGCGTGCGCGCTCGTCGTCGCCTCGGAGGAGACGGCGAGGAAGGGCCCGCGGAAGCCCGCCTGGATCAAATCCGGCTACTCCTACGCCGAGGCGATGTGGGTGCCGGGCCGCGACCAGGTGAGCCCGCGCGCCGGCCGCACGTGCGCGAAGGCCGTCTACGATCGCGCCGGGATCCGCAACCCCTGGAAGGAGATCCAGACGGTCGAGATGTACGTCCCGTTCGCCTGGTTCGAGCCGATGTGGCTCGAGAACCTGGGCTTCTGCGACACGGGCGAGGGTTGGAAGATCGTCGACCGCGGCGAGCAGAAGATGGGCGCGCACCTCCCGGTCAACCCGTCGGGCGGCGTGCTCTGCACGAACCCGATCGGCGCGTCGGGGATGCTCCGGCTCGGCGAGGCGGCGCTCCAGGTGATGGGACGGGCGGGTGAGCACCAGGTGCCGGGAGTGAAGAACGCGCTCGGGCACGCCTACGGCGGCGGGGCGCAGTACTTCGCGATGTGGATCGTCGGCGCGGAGCTCTAGCGAGCGCCGGGAGAAGGAGATTCGCGGTGCGCACGAAGCTCTGCACGACGTTCGGCATCGAGTTTCCGATCTTCGCTTTCAGCCACTGCCGGGACGTGGTCGCGGCGGTGAGCCGCGCAGGCGGGTTCGGCGTCCTCGGCGCCGTCGGCTTCACCCCGAAGCAGCTCGAGGTCGAGCTCGCCTGGATCGACGAGCACGTGGGCGACCGGCCGTACGGCGTCGACCTCGTGATCCCGGGCAAGTACGAGGGCATGGGCGAGGTCGACCCGGTGAAGCTCGAGGCGATGCTGCTCGAGGCGATTCCCGAGGAGCACCGGAAGTTCGCCGACAGGCTGCTCACGGACCACGGCGTCCCCCGGCTGCCGGCCGACGAGAAGCCGATCGGGGAGCTGCTCGGCTGGACGGCGCCCACCGCGACGCCGCAGCTCGAGGTCGCGCTCCGCCACCCGAAGGTCCGGCTGATCGCCAATGCGCTCGGCACGCCGCCCGCGGACGTCATCGCGCGCGTTCACGACTCGGGCCGCCTCGTCGCGGCGCTCTGCGGCTCGGGGAAGCAGGCGCTCTCGCACAGGCAGGCGGGCGTCGACATCGTGATCGCGCAGGGGACCGAGGGTGGCGGGCACACGGGCGAGATCGGCAGCGTGGTCCTCTGGCCCGAGGTGATCGAGGCCGTGGCGCCCACGCCCGTGCTCGCGGCGGGCGGGATCGGCACAGGGCGGCAGATCGCGGCGGCGCTCGTGCTCGGCGCGCAGGGTGTGTGGACCGGCTCCATCTGGCTCACCGTCCAGGAGGCGGATGCGCCGCCGGCGCAGCGCCAGGCGTACCTCGCCGCCACCAGCCGCGACACGGTGCGGTCCCGGTCGTTCACCGGGAAGCCCTGCCGCATGCTCAAGAACGACTGGACGCAGGCATGGGAGGCCCCGGACTCGCCGAAGCCGCTCGGCATGCCGATGCAGTTCATGGTGACGGCCGACGCCGTCGCGCGCGGACACCGCTACGCCGACAAGGCGAAGGACGTCATGTTCAACCCGGTCGGGCAGGTCGTCGGCACCATGAGCGCGGTCCGGCCGGTGAAGGACGTCATCTACCGACTGGTCGAGGAGTACCTCGAGGCGGTCGAGCGGCTCGAGCAGCTCTCAGCGACCGAGTAGCCCGTGCGGCCCCGGCTGACCGACGCGTCGCTCTACGCGGGCGACCCGTATCCCGTCTACCGATGGTTGCGCGAGAACGCGCCCGTCTACTGGGACGACGCGAGCCGCCTCTGGGTCCTCTCGCGCTACCAGGACGTCGTCGAGGCGTCGAAGGCGGCGGAGACCTTCTCCGCGGGGCAGGGCGTGCTCCCCGAGTCCGACGCGTCCGTTTCGATCGTCTGCATGGACGACCCGCGGCACCTGCGCCTCCGAAAGCTCGTGAACCGCGGCTTCACGCCGCGCATGGTGGGTCTCCTCGAGCCGCGGGTCCGCGAGCTCGCACGGGGGCTCGTCGACGCGGTGGCCGCGCGAGGCGCCTGCGACCTCGTGACGGACGTCGCCGTGCCGCTCCCGCTCTACATCATCGCCGAGATTCTCGGCATCCGGCGCGAGGACTTCGCCCGCTTCCACGAGTGGTCGGATCGCCTGATCGCGGTGGCCGGCAACTACGACGACCCCGAGAAGGTCGCCGATTCCACCCAGGCGTACGTCGAGTACGGGACGTATCTGAAGGACGTGTTCGAGGCGCGGCGCCGCGAGCCGCGCGAAGACCTGGTGACTATCCTCGTCCGGGCGCAGCAGGACGGCATGCTCGCCGAGGACGAGGAGGCGATGGAGAACGACGAGATCGTCATGCTCATGACGCTCCTCCTGGTCGCCGGGAACGAGACCACGCGGAACGCCATCTCGGGCGGCATGCTCGCGTTGATGGAGAACCCCGAGCAGCGCGACCTCCTGCGGCGCCGCCCGGACCTGATCGACTCCGCGGTCGAGGAGATCCTGCGCTACGTCTCGCCCATCATCTGCTTCCGTCGCACCGCGACGGCGCCGACCGAGATCCGCGGCCAGGCGATCCGGGCCGACGAGCGCGTGCTCATGCTGTACCAGAGCGCCAACCGCGACGAGGCGGTCTTCCCCGAGCCCGACCGCTTCGACGTCACGCGCGAGCCGAATCCGCACGTGGCCTTCGGGATCGGGACGCACTTCTGCCTGGGGGCCAACCTCGCCCGGATGGAGCTCCGGGTGATGGTGCGGGAGCTGGTGGAGCGGCTCCCCGACATGCGGGTCGCACCCGGCGCCGTGCCGACGCGCGTCGCCTCGACCCTGGTCCGGGGGATCTCGAGCCTGCCGGTGGTCTTCACGCCGGCCTGAGGTCTGCCGAGCTTGACCAACGAACGTTCGTTCGGATACGCACCGACCGTGCCCGCCCCCGCGCTCCTCTACGAGAAGTCCGACGGCATCGCCGTCCTCACGATGAACCGCCCCGAGGTGCGGAACGCCCTCAACGCCGAGATGCTCTGTCGGCTCGCCGACGCGTGGCAGGACGTGAACGACGATCCGGCCGTCCGCGTCGCCATCCTCACGGGCGCCGGCGACGACGCGTTCTGCGCGGGCGCTGACCTCGACCGGCTCGTCCGCATGATGCAGGGGCTCCGCCCGCCGGAGACCGAGTTCGACCGCCGGATCGTCGAGGACTACACGCTCATCTACAAGGGCCTGCTCCGGAACTACGACGTCGTGAAGCCGGTCGTGGCCGCCGTGAAGGGCTTCTGTGTCGCGGGCGGCACGGAGATCCTGCAGACGACCGACATCCGCGTCGCGGCCGAGGACGCGCGCTTCGCGATCGCCGAGGTCAAGTGGAGCCTCTTCCCGATGGGCGGCTCGACGGTGCGTCTCCCGCGGCAGATCGCGTACTGCACCGCGATGGAGATCCTCCTGACCGGCGAGCAGTTCTCGGCCGCCGACGCGCTCCGCTACGGGCTGGTGAACAAGGTCGTGCCCGCGGACCGGGTGATGGCCGAGGCGCGCCGCTACGCCGAGATCATCCGCGGGAACGGTCCGCTCGCCGTGCAGGCAGTCAAGCGCTCAGTCCTCGCCGGGCTCGGCCGTCCCACCGCCGAGGCGCTCGAGAAGGAGATGGAGATCGGCGTCCCCGTCTCGATGTCCGAGGACGCGCGGGAGGGGACGAAGGCCTTCAAGGAGAAACGGAAGCCGGTCTTCGCGGGCCGGTAGGAGGGCTCATGGCGTCGCGCCCTGCGCTCGATCCCTCGACCGTTACGGAGCGGACCGGCTCCGGCTACCCCCCGCCGTACGACACGGTGTGCGCCGGTCGTGGCAAGCGGGCGCTCGGCAACGAGCTCGGGCTCACGCACTTCGGCGTCAACCTGACGCGCGTCGACCCGGGGGCGGCGTCCGCGCTGCGTCACTGGCACACGCGCGAGGACGAGTTCGTCTACGTGCTGGAGGGCGAGCTGACGCTCGTCACCGACGCCGGCGAGCAGACGCTCGGGCCCGGGATGGCCGCTGGTTTCCCGGCCGGCGTGTCCGACGGGCACCATCTGGTCAACCGCACGAGCCGCCCGGCGCTCTACCTCGAGGTCGGCAACCGGTCCGACGAGGACGTGGTCCACTATCCCGACGTCGACCTCTTCATCGGGTCCGACTTCGTCTTCCGCCACAGGAACGGCGAGCCGTACTGATGCTCGTCAATCTGGCCGTCCTCCAGGAGCTGATCGCGGCGCGGATCCCCGACCAGGACGCGCTCCTCTGGCGCGACCGCCGCCTCACGTACGCTGACCTCACCCGCCGCACGCGGCGCGTGGGCCGCGCGCTCCGCCGGCTCGGGCTCGGCTGTCGGACGGAACGCGCCGCGCTCCGGCCGTGGGAGTCCGGGCAGGACCACGTCGCGATCTACTGCTACAACGGCAACGAGTTCGTCGAGACGATGTACGGCGCCTGGAAGGCGCGCGCGGCGTTCGTCAACGTCAACTACCGCTACGTCGCCGACGAGCTCCGCTTCGTGCTCGCGCAGAGCGACGCGCGGGCGATCGTGTACCACGCGAGCTTCGCGCCGCTCCTCGCCGAGGTCCGGAACGATCTGCCGGCGCTCCGCCACCTCGTGCAGGTGCGCGACGAGTCGGGCCACGCGCTCCTGCCGGATGCGGTCGACTACGAGGAGTGGCTCGCGGCAGAGAGTGACGCGCCACTCGACCTCCCGTACTCGGCCGAGGACCTCTACGTGATCTTCACCGGCGGCACGACGGGCCTGCCGAAGGGCGTCCTCTGGCGGCACGAGGACGTGTTCTTCAACGGGCTCGGCGGCCACCTCCCCGGCTTCGAGCGCCTCGACACCGAGGAGAAGCTCCTCCAGCACGTGACGAGCGGGCTCGGCGGACGCTTCCTCGTGCTGCCGCCGTTCATGCACGGCGCGGGGCAGTGGGCGTCGTTCAACACCTTCCACCGCGGCGGGACGGTCGTCCTCCCCGACGAGGTGCGCCGCCTCGACGCCCACTCCGTCTGGCGGACGATCCTCCGCCACGGCGTCGACCAGATGTCGATCGTCGGCGACGCGCACGCGCAGCCGCTCGTCGCGGCGCTCCGTGACGGCCGCTACGACGTCGCGTCGATGCGCGTGATCAGCAGCACCGCGGCCGTGCTCTCGCCGAGCGTGAAGCGCGAGCTCGCGGCGCTCCTCCCCGACGGCACGATGTTCATCGAGAGCATCGGCGCGACCGAGGCCGGGCTCCAGGCGATGAGCTGGAACGCGGCGTCGGGACCGGGCGGCCAGTCGGCCTACCAGCTCCGCGACAACTCCGTCGTCCTCTCCGCGGACCGCTCGCGCTTCCTCGAGCCGGGGAGCGACGAGGTCGGCTGGATCGCGACGCGCGGCCACCTGCCGCTCGGCTACCTCGGCGATCCGGATCGCACGCGCCAGACGTTCCCCGTGATCGACGGCGTCCGGTACTGCATCGGCGGCGACCGGGCGCGCTGGGGTGCGGACGGGCAGCTCGTCTTCCTCGGGCGCGACTCCGCGTGCATCAACACGGGCGGCGAGAAGGTCTTCGCGGAGGAGGTCGAGCGGGTGGTGAAGAGCCATCCCGCGGTGTGGGACGCGCTGGTCGTCGGCACGCCGAGCGCGCGCTGGGGGCAGCAGGTGACGGCCGTCGTCTCCCTCGGTCCGGGCGCCGTCGCGCCGACGGTGGACGAGCTCCGCGCGCACTGCGCGAGCCAGCTCGCCGACTACAAGATCCCGCGCGCCGTCGTCGTCGCTCCCGAGATCGTCCGGAGCCCGAGCGGGAAGCCCGATTACGCGTGGGCGAAGGAGCACGCCACGCATCACGTGGAGAGCCGCCATGCCTGACTGCTACCCGGACCTGAACGACACCCAGCAGCTGATCCGCGACACCGCGCGGAAGGTCGTCGAGCGCGAGCTCCGCCCGCACGTCGAGCGGCTCGAGCACGGTGAGGAGCCGCCGTACGCCTGCATCCGGCGGCTCGCCGGCGCGCTCGGGATGGCGGGCGCCGGCGAGTTCACGGCCGCGATGGAGGAGGCGTCGCCGGAGGACCATCTCGAGTTCTTCGTGCCCGCCGCCGTCGCGATCGAGATCTCGCGCGTCTGCGCCGGCGTCCTCGTGTCGTACGGGGTGAGCTACGGGCAGGTGGCGGGGACGATCCGCAAGTTCGGCACGCCCGCGCAGCAGGAGCGCTGGGTGCCGGGGCTGATGAGCGGCGAGATCATCGGCGCGTGGGGGCTGACCGAGCCCGGCGCCGGGTCCGACGCCTTCGGCTCGATGCGGACGACCGCGCGTGCCGACGGCGACGCGTGGGTGCTGAACGGGCAGAAGACGTTCATCACGAACGCGCCCTACGCCGACGTGTTCGTCGTCTACGCGAAGCTCGAGGAGAACGGGTCGCGGAACATCCAACCCTTCCTCGTCGAGCGCGGCGCGCCGGGCCTCGACACGTCCAAGCCCTTCCGGAAGATGGGCACGCACGCGTCGCCGACGGGCGCCGTCTTCCTCGACCAGGTGCGAGTCCCGCGCGAGAACCTCCTCGGCGGCGGCGTCCGCGAGCGCGACCACGTGAAGAGCCGGCTGTCGGACGAGCGGGCCGGCATGCCGACCCTCTCCCTCGGCCTCGCCGACCGCGCCTTCGAGATCGCGCTCAGGTACTCGAAGGAGCGCGAGCAGTTCGGCCAGCCGATCTGCAACTTCCAGCTCGTGCAGCGCCGCCTCGCACGCATGTACGGGCTCCTCTGCAACATGCGGAGCTTCGTCTTCGCCGACTTCCTCGCCGGCCGGCGGGTCCGCATGAACACCGCCGACATCTGCGCGGGCAAGCTCTACTGCGGCGAGGCCGCGACGCAGATCACGATCGAGGCGATCCACATCCTCGGCGGCAACGGCTACATGGAGGAGTACGAGGTGGAGCGCCTCGCGCGCGACGCCAAGCTGATGGAGCTGGGTGGCGGGACGACGGAGATCCAGGAGATCACGATCGCCCGGCACCTGATCGGGCAGTAGCGGCGCTCAGCCGGGGATGTGCACCAGCTCGAGCTTGATCCCGTCGGGGTCGGCGAAGAAGACGGCGTAGTACCCGGGCACGTACTCGGGGTACTCGCGCGGCGGATCGAGGACCCTCCCGCCCCAGCCGGCCACGTCGCGGGCGAGCGCGTCGACCTGCGCGCGGCTCTCCGCACGGAAGGCCACCTCGCAGAGGCCGACGCGGTCCTTCGAGAAGGTCGCGCCCGCGTGACGCGGGTCGGTCTGCTTGATCCAGAAGCTGCCGCCGTCGCCGAACCAGCCGAGGACGGCGGTGTAGTCGCAGAACCCGGGGTAGCCGAGCCGCGGCATCAGCGCGGCGTAGAACGCGCGGGACCGGGCGAGGTCGTTCACCGTGAGGAAGACGTGATGGACGCCGCCGGTCGCCGGGATCTCCGGGGCGGTCGGCGGGCACCCGCAGCCGCTCGACGTCGCGTCGGCCATGGCGCGCGAGACTATCACGCGGGCGCGTGGTAGGCAGCCGTCATGCCGCTCACGCCGCTCGGCCATTTCCGGATGCTCGACCTCTCCCGCCAGCTCCCGGGTCCGTTCTGCTCGACGCTTCTCGCCGACCTCGGCATGGACGTCCTCCAGATCGCCGCGCCGAACGATCCGTTCCGGACGGGGATCCCGTTCCTCTCGCGCAACAAGCGGAGCATGACGCTCAACCTCAAGACCGACGCCGGCCGCGACGTCTTCCGGCGGCTCGTGCGCGACGCCGACGTCGTGCTCGAGGGGTTCCGTCCCGGCGTCATGGCCCGGCTCGGGATCGACTACGACGCGCTCAGCGCGCTCAACCCGCGACTCGTCTACTGCGCGATCACGGGCTACGGCCAGGACGGGCCATACCGTGACCGCGTCGGGCACGACCTCAACTACCTCGGCTACGCCGGCGTGATGAACTACATCGGCGAGGCGGGCCGCGCGCCGGTCATCCCCGGCGTGCAGATCGCCGACCTCGGTGGCGGCGCGCAGATGGGGGCGATCGGCATCCTGACGGCGCTGATCGCGCGCGAGCGGACGGGCCGCGGGCAGCTGGTCGACGTCGCGATGCTCGACGGCGCCGTCGCGTGGAACGCGTACCCGGTGCTGCTCTACCTCCTCAGCGGACGCGCCCCCGAGCGCGGCATGATCCAGCTGACCGGCCGCCATCCGTGCTTCGCCGTCTACGAGACGCGCGACGGCCGGCATCTCACGGTCGGCGCGTACGAGGGGCATTTCTGGGCGACGCTCTGCCGCCACTTCGGCCGGGAGGACTTCATCCCGCAGCAGTGGGCGGAGGGCGAGACGCGCGAGCAGATGTTCGCGTTCTTCCGCGAGGCGTTCCGCGCGAAGACCCTGGAGGAGTGGCGGCACGAGCTGGCCGAGGTGGAGATCTGCTTCGGGCCCGTGAACACGCTCGACGAGATGTTCGCCGACCCGCAGGTGCGTCACCGGGGCATGGTCGTCGGCGAGGGGACGAACCTGACGATCGGGCCGCCGATCAAGCTGTCGGAGACGCCGGCGTCGCTGCGCACGCCGCCGCCGAGCGCGTTCGGTCAGCACACGGACGAGGTGCTGCACGGGCTCGGGCTCGGCGAGACCGAGATCGCGCGGATGCGGGCGGACGGCGTGATCGGGTGACTAGCGGAACGCCGGGATGACGTGGCGTCCGAAGAGCTCGATCGAGCGCGTCACCGCGTCCGGCGCGATGTCGTAGGGCTGCATCAGGCAGAGGAGCTGGTCGCAGCCCGCGTCGCGGTAGCGCTTCACCTTCCGGATGCACGTCTCCGGGCTGCCGACGATCACGGCGTCCATGTCGTCGAGGATCTCGAAGGTGACGTCGCCGAGGTTCAGATCACGGAGCATCCGCGTGTAGTCGTAGGTCCCGAGCTCGCGACCCTCCTGCCACGCCGCGACCGAGCCGATCAGCTCGATGCTCCGGCGGAAGTACCACATGACGGAGCGGGCGGCGTTCTGGCGCGCGGCCTCGTCCGTCTCGGCGCAGTGGACCATCGTGAACGTCGCGGCGCGCGCGTTCACGAACTTCCCTGCGGGCTTCGCCTCGCGGAGACCGGCCCGGTAGAGCTGGATGCGGTTCGCCAGCTCGTCGGGCGGCACGCCGATCGTGAAGGAGAGGAGGCCGAGGCCGTTCCGTCCGGCGATCTCGTGGCTCGCCGGGCTGGTCGACGCCATCCAGATGGGCGGGTGCGGCTGCTGGAGCGGCTTCGGGATCACGCGACGGGGCGGGACGCGGAAGTACTTCCCCTCCCAGGAGAAGACGTCCGTCGTCCAGGCGCCGACGACGACCTTGAGGGCCTCCTCCCACATGCCGCGCGTGTCCTGCGGGTCGATGCCGAAGCCCTCGAGCTCGTCGCGGGTGGCGGAGCGCCCGGTCCCGAACTCGAGGCGGCCGTCGCAGACGCAGTCGAGCATCGCGGCCATCTCGGCGGCGCGGATCGGGTGGTTGTAGGGGAAGGGGAGCAGCCGGACGCCGTGGCCGATCCGGAGCGTCTTCGTCCGTGCCGCGACCGCGCCGTACAGCACCTCGGGTGCCGAGCAGTGCGAGAACTCGGAGAGGAAGTGGTGCTCGACGGTCCAGAAGTGCGTGAAGCCGACCGCCTCGCCGAGCACCGCCTGGTCGATCACGCGATGGTAGGCGTCGCGCTCCTTCCGCGGGTGCCAGGGCGCGGCGACCGGGATCTCGTAGAACAGTCCGAAGTCGAGCGGGGCCAAACGCGCGGTTGTTTACACGCCGGGCGCACCCGTGACAAGGACGCCTCATGGGGAGACTCGACGGCAAGGTGGCGATCGTGACCGGGGCGGCATCCGGCATCGGCGCGGCGACGGCGCGGCGGTTCGTCGAGGAGGGCGCGCGCGTCGTGATCGCGGACATCAACGACGACGCCGGCACGGGGGCGGCGCGCGCCCTCGGGGAGCGGGCGGCGTTCCGCCACGCCGACGTGACGTCGCTCGCGGACCTCGAGGCGACGGTCGCGTTCGCCGTCGACCGCTTCGGCGGGCTCGACGTGATGCACAACAACGCGGCCCAGACCGGCGGGGGATACGTCGGCGAGATGGACCCTGAGGTGTGGGACTTCAGCCTGAAGATCATGCTGACGGGCGTCTTCTACGGCATGCGGGCCGCCATCCCGGCGATGCTGCGTCGCGGTGGCGGGTCGATCATCAGCACGTCGTCGGTGGAAGGGTTCTACGGGGAGATCATGGCGGCGCCGTACTGCACGGCGAAGGCCGCCATCATCAACCTGACGCGGACCGTGGCGCTCGAGTACGGCCGGCGGAACATCCGGGCCAACTGCATCTGCCCCGGAGCGGTCGACACGCCGCTCCTCGCGCGCATGAACGAGTTCGGCACGCGGACGCGGGACGACCTCGCCGCGCAGCACGCGATCGGACGGCTCATCCGTCCCGAGGAGATCGCGAGCGTGGCGCTCTTCCTCGCGAGCGACGAGTCGTCGGCGATCACCGGGGCGGCGCTCGTCGCCGACGGCGGGCTCACGTGCGGGCTCGGGATCACGGGGCTGCCGCCGTACGGCGCGTGAGGCGCGAGCTCAGGGTTGCAGCGGCAACCTCGGCTCGATGAGCGGCACGCCGAAGAGCCCGGCGACGATCCACGTGGCGAAGCCGACGAAGAGCGGGATCGTCAGGTTGTCGTCGATGCGGAGCGGAACCACCTCGCAGACCGCCCCGGCGAGGCCGATCGTGATCGACGCCGCCGCGATCGCGCCCGCCGTACCCCCGCTGCCGAGACCGAGCACGAGCGCCGCGATCGCGGTCGTCGCCGCAAAGAACGCGAGCGAACCCTCCAGGCTCCTGTTCCGCGCGATGCGCCGTCGGCCCCATCGGATGCCGACGACCGCGGCCAGCGGATCGGCGATCCCGAGCGTGTAGATCGCGACCAGCGCCGCCTGCTTGGGCACCGTGAGGATGGTAAGCAGGACGGCGATCGCGTAGGGGATCATCGCGGACTCGCGCACCTGCTCCTCGGCGCGCAGCAGCAGGCGGTTCACCCACGGCGCGTGGCGGGCGACGGCCTCGGGATACGCCATCCGGACGCGATCGACGACGTAGACGATGCAGGCGATCGTGCCGAAGATGTGGATCACCTGCTCGTGCGTGAAGAGGAGCGCGTAGGCGGTGGCGATCGACACCCCGTTCGCGAGGTGGAAGAACCGCCGCCCGAGCTGGAGATCGTCCCGGGTGGCCGACGGGGAGCGCTCGGCAGGTGTGGCGTCCGGCTCGTGCGAGATCACCACTCTCGGTGATGTCGGAGCGGGGCGGCGGACGCAACTCGCGCTCCCGGCGACGGCCCCCGCCCTTGCTTCGGCCCGCCGACCTGCGGGAGTATCGTCACATGGCCCAGACGGCACAGCTCCGGCGGATCGACGTTCCCGAGAACGAGGCGCAGCGCGTCTTCAAGCTCCAGCGCGAGGCGTACCTGCGGCATCCCTACCCGAGCTACGAGGAGCGCCGCCAGAACCTCGACAAGCTCGAGCGCATCCTGGTCGACGATGCGACCGCCATCGCGGAGGCGATCAACGCGGACTTCGGGCACCGCGCGTTCGAAGAGTCGATGATGGCGGAGCTGTTCACCAGCGTCGACGGCCTCCGCGACACGCGGAAGCACCTGCGCAAGTGGATGCGGCCGCAGCGCCGGCACGTCTCCGTCCTCTTCGCCACCGGCTCGAATCGCGTCATCCCGCAGCCGAAGGGCGTGATCGGCGTCGTCTCGCCGTGGAACTACCCGCTCTTCCTCACCGTGAGCCCGCTCACCAGCATCCTCGCGGCCGGCAATCGCGCCATGGTGAAGATGGCGACGAACTCGCAGCACCTCTGCCGTCTCCTCGCCGAGAAGTGCCGGGCCGTCTTCCCCGAGGACACCCTCGCGATCCTGCCCGGCGTCGGGGCGCAGGACTTCTCCACGCTGCCCTACGATCACATCATCTTCACGGGCTCGGCCGACGCGGGGCGCACCGTCATGCGCTCGGCAGCCGAGAACCTGACGCCGGTGACGCTCGAGCTCGGCGGCAAGTCGCCGACGATCGTCTGCGACGACTTCGACGTCGACGAGGCGGCCTCGCGGATCCTCTACGCGAAGCTCCTGAACGCCGGGCAGACGTGCCTCGCGCCCGACTACCTGCTCATCCCCGAGGCGAAGCGCGACCAGTTCGTCGCCGCCGCGAAGCGCATCGTCCCCAAACGCTACCCCGACACGAACCAGCCGAGCTACACGTCGGTGATCGACGACAAGTCGTACCGCCGGCTCCGCGCGACACTCGAGGACGCGCGGCAGAAGGGCGCGGAGATCGTCCCCCTCGTCCCCGGCATGAGCTTCAACGACGAGCTGCGGAAGATCCCGCCGCATCTGGTCCTCGGCGTGACCGACGACATGGTGATCCTACGGGACGAGATCTTCGGGCCGCTCCTGCCCGTCAAGACGTACCGGAGCCTCGAGGAGGTGATCGCCTACGTGAACGGCAGGGACCGCCCGCTCGGCTTCTACGTGTTCACCAACGACCGGGCGACGGAGGAGAAGCTCATCTACTCGACCATCTCGGGCGGCGTCACGATCAACAACTGCATGCTGCACGTGGCACAGCACGACATGCCCTTCGGCGGCGTGGGATCGAGCGGCATGGGGCACTACCCCGGCCACGAAGGCTTCCTCGAGTTCAGCAAGCTCCGTCCCGTGTTCACGAACCCGCGCCTGTCGCTCCTCCACCTCTTCTATCCGCCGTACACGCGGATGCACCGCCGGGTGCTCGACCTGCTGATCCGCTACAAGCGATAGCGCCCGGCGTCGGGGCTCAGGGCAGGTAGGTCACGTCGAGCGCGGGCCAGAGGGTCGAGTCCGCGTTGTCCCCGGTGGCGAACGAGATCCGGTCGCCCACCCCGTTCCCGTTGCTCGGCACCGTGAACTCGAACCGCACCTGCGTGCGGCCCGTCGGGTTGATC
>CAZLYE010000206.1:0-3069 GCA_964562865.1 uncultured Binatia bacterium (SeqCode)
TGGCGCCGCGCACTGCGGTGACGCAGTGCACGGGCCGCACCCCGCGCCGACGCAGGCCGGAGGGAGGAAGGGCCCCGAGGTGGTGAACGTTCTCAACACGCCCCGGATCCGTTAGGCTGCCTCCGTGCTCGTCGTCCGCTACACCGCCTGGGACGGGACCCAGGAGGTCCGCCTCCAGGCCGACCAGGTCTTCGAGAAGCTCTCCGAGTACCTCTCGTTCACCGACGACGTGCAGCAGGCGCTCGACTGGCTCCTGCACCAGGGCCTCGAGTGGGGCGACGGCATCCGCGTCATGGGCCTCGACGACTTCCTCGAGCAGCTCCGAGAGGAGATGCGGAGCCGCTACCGCGAGGTGAACCTCCGCGAGGCGTTCAGCGAGCTCCGCGAGAAGCTCCAGGAGCTCCTCGACCGCGAGCGCGACGCGCTCGGGCGCTCGGGAGACCCGGACGCGGCGCGCCGGCGGACGCTCCTCGATCAGCTCCCGCCGCGCCTGTCCGAGGCGCTCGAGCGGCTCGGCGATCTCCCCTTCGCGGACGAGGACGCGCGCCGCGCGCTCGAGCGGCTCCTCGAGGACCTCGACGATGTGCGCGACCTCGAGGACTTCAACCGTCGCTACGGCGACCTCTTCCAGGGCCCGCAGTCGCTCTCGTACGGCGAAGCGGTCGAGCTGATGCGGGAGATGGAGCGGCTCAAGCGCCTCGAGGAGGACCTGCTCTCCGGGAACTTCGAGACCGTCGACCTCGACGCGCTTCGCGAGCTGCTCGGCCCGGATGCCGCGCGGAACTTCCAGCTGCTCAAGGAAGTGATGGTGCTGCTCGTCAACGCCGGCTACGTGACCCAGCGCGAGGGGCGCGCGCGCCTCTCGCCGAAGGGCGTACGGAAGATCGGCCAGCTCGCGCTCCGTGACATCTACCAGGGCCTCCTCCGCGACCGCCCCGGGAGCCACCAGACCGATCACCGCGGCTCGATCGACCTCCGCCCCGAGGAGACGAAGCCCTACCGGCACGGCGATCCGCTCGTCCTCGACCTCGTGCGGACGCTGAAGAAGGCGCTCGCGCGCCGGCCCGGCACGCCGCTCGAGCTCCGTCCCGACGACTTCGAGGTGCACGCCGCCGCGCACAGCACGACGACGTCCACCGTGCTCCTCCTCGACATGAGCTGGTCGATGTCGTGGGAGGGCCGCTTCGCCGCGGCGAAGAAGGTCGCGATGGCGATGGAGAGCCTCATCCGCTCGCGCTACCCGCGCGACTTCTTCGCGATCGTCGGCTTCTTCACGCGCGCCGTCGAGCTGAAGCTGCGCGACCTCCCCGAGGCGAGCTGGAACATGGGCGACCCGTTCACGAACCTCCAGGACGGGCTCCGCGTCGCCGCCGAGCTCCTCGCGCGCCATCCGAGCAACAACCAGCACATCATCATCATCACCGACGGGCAGCCGACGGCGTACTTCCTCCGCGGGCGGCTCTACTGCGAGTGGCCGCTCTCGTTCGGCGGCATCTCGATGCGCGCCGCGCAGGAGACGCTGAAGGAGGTCGAGCGGGTCACGCGGCGCGGGATCACGATCAACACGTTCATGCTCGACGACAGCCCGAGCCTGCGCGCGTTCGTCGAGCGGATGACGCGGATCAACAAGGGGCGCGCGCTCTACACCCGGCCGGACCGGCTCGGCGAGTACCTCCTCGTCGACTACCTCGCGAAGAAGCGGAAGCGGGTCTGACGCGATGTTTTGTCGCGCGATGGCGGTTGGCGCCGTCGGGCTCGCGTTCGGCCTCGCGCTCGCGCGCGACTCCAGGCCCGAACGGCCCCGAACGAACGTCGTGCTGGTGGTCGTCGACACGCTCCGGGTGGACCGGCTCGGCTGCTACGGCAATCCGCGCGGCCTCACGCCGGCGATCGATGCTCTCGCCGCGCGCGGCACGCGTTTCCAGCACGCGTACGCGCAGAGCTCGTGGACGATGCCGTCGGTCGGCTCGCTCATGACCTCGCGCATGCCGTTCGACCACGGGGCGTTCCTGTTCCCCGGACGCCTCGCCGACGAGAACGTGACGCTCGCGGAGGCGCTGCACGGCGACGGATACGCCACCGCCGCGTTCCTCGCGAACCCGCTGCTCCTCGTCACGGCAGGCTTCGCGCAGGGCTTCGACGCGTTCGACGTTCCGATCCGAAGGGGCAAGCCGCCGCGGGCACTCGAGGTGAACTATCGCGTGGCCGATTGGCTCGCGCACCGGTCACTCGTGCGCGACGGCAGCGGGTTCTTCCTCTACGTCCACTACATGGAGCCCCATCCTCCCTACGGGAATACGGAGAAGCTGACGCGGCTCCTCGACGGCCGTCCCGTGCCCGACATCGCGGCCACGAGCGCGGCCTACATGGCCTCCCGCCGGAAGCCGCTCACGCCCGAGCAGATGGAGCGTGTCGAGGAGGTCTACGATGCCGAGGTCGCGGAGATGGACGACGGCGTAGCGTGGCTCGTGCGATCGCTCCACGACCTCAGGATGCTCGACCACACGGTGATCGTCTTCACCGCCGATCACGGCGAGGAGTTCCTCGATCACGGCGGGACGGGACACGGCGCGACGCTTCACGAGGAGCTCGTCCACGTGCCGCTCATCGTCGCAGCGCCGGATGCCGCGCCCCGCGTCGTGGACGACACCGTCGCGCTCATCGACGTGGCGCCGACCGTCCTCGATCTCCTCGGGATCCCGGCGCCGCGCGAGTTCCAGGGACGCTCGCTCGCCGCGGAGATCGTCCCGCCGGGATCCATCCGGGCGTTCTTCCGGCGCCTGGTCGGCTTCTTCCAGCCCAGCGAGCCGGGCATCGCCCTGAGCCACGTCGCGGAGCGGACGGAGCGGCCGGATCCCGCCAACGCGCAGCGCGCCGTCGTCCGTGGGCTGCACAAGGCGATCGCGGTCGGGCAGAACCCACCAGAGTACTATGATCTCGTCGTCGATCCTCACGAGCGCTCGCCCGCCGCGCTCACGCCCGAGGAGCGGGCGCCGCTCGATCGCCTGCTCCAGGCGCTCCGGGAGCGCGAGCCGGCCGCGCCGGCCGAGACGGAGCCGCTCGACCCGG
>CAZLYE010000207.1:0-4617 GCA_964562865.1 uncultured Binatia bacterium (SeqCode)
ATCGGTCTCGAGAAGGTGGAACCGTTCCTCGACGCCGCCCACGCGCTCTCGCTGCAGTGCCGCCGGAACCTCGCCGTGAAGAAGCTCTCCGAGGAGGCCGAGCGGGACCGCCTGGTCGCCGCCGCGACGCCGCCCTCGGACCCGTTCCAGCGGATCCATCGCCGGCAGGAGATGACCCAGCCGGACCTTCGCCGCGTGCCGCCCGTCCCCGACGAGGACCTCCTGCTGTTCATCCGCGACCACAACCCCTTCCTCCAGGAATGGGAGAAGGACCTCCTCACCATCGTCCACGAGGAGGCGCAGTACTTCATCCCCCAGATCGAGACCAAGATCATGAACGAGGGGTGGGCGAGCTTCTGGCACAAGCGCATCCTGGACGCGCTCGAGCTCCCGCAGGAGCTCCACCTCGAGTTCCTCGTCCGCCACAACCAGGTGGTGCGACCCATCCCGGGGAGCCTGAACCCCTACCACCTCGGGCTCCGTCTCTGGGAGGACATCGAGCGCCGCGGCGACCGCCCGACGGCGGACGAGCGCGAGAACCTACCGCCGGGGAAGACCGGCCGCCACCTCCTGTTCGACACGCGCGAGGTCGACCGCGACGCCTCGTTCCTGCGGCGCTGGCTGCACGAGGATCTGATGCGCGACCTCGACCTCTTCCGCTACGAGGCGAAGGGCGAGGACCTGGTCGTGAGCGACGTCTCGGACGAGGAGGGCTGGAAGCAGGTGAAGGAGACGCTCGTGAAGAGCGTCGGCATGGGCTCCATCCCCGTCATCCGGATCGAGGACGCAGACTACAACCACAATCGGACGCTCCTCCTGGGCCACGCCCACGACGGGCGCGACCTCCAGCTCGAGTACGCCGAGAAGACGCTGGCTTACCTCCATCGCCTCTGGGGCCGGGAGGTCGCCCTCGAGACGTCGGTGAACGGCAAGCGGACGTTCCTCACCTTCGGCGAGCGAGGCTTCTCCGCCAAGGCCGCGAAGTAGCCCTGCACGGCCGGGTGGTCGGCCCGCCGACCCGCGGCTATAATCCCCCCCGAGGAGCACGTCCATGCCGATTTACGAGTACCGCTGCGCCGCCTGTCGCCGGAAGGTCACGATCCTCACCCTGCGCGCGAGCGAGGTGGTCGAGCCGCAGTGCGAGCACTGCGGAAGCCGCGACCTCACGCGCCTCATGTCCCGCTTCGCGATGGTCCGCTCGGAGGAGAGCCGTCTCGACGACCTCGCCGACCCGTCCTCGCTCGAGGGGCTCGACGAGAACGACCCGAAGAGCATGGCCCGCAGGATGCGCAAGATGGGCAAGGAGCTCGGGGAGGACGGCGGGGACGACTTCGACGAGATGGTCGACGAGCTGGAGGCCGGCGGCGGGGACGACGAGGACGCCGACGACACCGCGGGCGACGAGGACGACGTCTAGCATTGGCCGTCCGCTGGAAACCCGACCTGCGCCCGACCCCCCGCGCCTCGCCGCCCTGGGCCGACGTGCTGGCCAGCATCGAGGACGGCTTGATCGTGCTCGACCGCGCCGGGGCGATCGTCGATCTCAACCCGGCCGCCGAGCAGCTGACCGGCGTGTCCGCCTCGCAGGCGACCGGGACGCACGTGAGTGAGCTCTTCCACCGGAACCCGTGGCTCGGGGACCTCGCCCGCGAGACGCTCTCCGAGGGCGCCGCGCGCCGGCGGAGCGAGGGGACGCTGTCGTCGCGCGTCGGCGAGGTCGCGGTGAGTGCGGCCTGCGCACCTGTCCTCGACGAACAGGGCGGTACGCGGGGCGCCGTGCTCGTCCTGCACGACCTGACGCTCCAGCAGACGCTCGAGGTGACCACGCGGCGCGCCGACCGCCTGGCCGCGCTCGGCACCGTGGCGAGCGGCCTGGCGCACGAGATCCGCAACCCGCTCGGCGGCATCAAGGGCGCCGCCCAGCTCCTCCGCGGCGCGCTCGCCGACGCCGAGCTGCTCCGCTGCGCGGACATCATCATCCGGGAGGTCGACCGGCTCGACGGCCTCGTGGAGCAGCTCCGCGAGCTCGCGACACCGCCCCGTCTCCAGCTCGAGCCGATCAACATCCATCGCGTGCTGAACGACGTGCTCGCGCTGGAGCGGCAAACGCCCGCCTGGGGCCGGATCGCCCTCCGGACCGCGTTCGATCCGAGCCTGCCGGCCGTGCGCGGCGACCGGGCGCAGCTCGCGCAGGTGTTCCTCAACCTCGTGAAGAACGCGGTCGAGGCGCTCCAGGGAGCGGGTGAGCTCGCCGTCTCGACACGGATCGAGACCCGCTTCCACATCCGGCGGAACTCCGGACGGGGACGGTTCCTCGCCGTCCTGGTCGAGGACAGCGGGCCGGGCATTCCCGAGGAGGATCAGCGCCAGCTCTTCTCCCCCTTCTTCACGACGAAGCTCCGCGGCACTGGCCTCGGCCTCGCGCTCTGCCACCGGATCGTGAGCCAGCATGCGGGGACGATCGCCTACGAGCCGCGCCGCGGCGGCGGCGCGTCCTTCCGGGTGACGCTACCGGTGGACGAGGTGAGCGAACCGTGAACGACGGCGAGCGTCCAGCTGGTGCGATCCTGGTCGCGGACGACGAGGAGTCGATCCGCTGGGTGCTCGAGCGGGCCCTCGTGCAGGGCGGCCACGACGTCGTGACGGTGGGAACCGGCACCGAAGCGCTCGGTGCGCTCCGCACGCGCACGTTCGACGTCGCGTTGATCGACATCAAGATGCCCGACCTCTCCGGGCTCGACGTGGTGAGCCGCGCCCGCGAGGACCGCGTCGACACGCTCTTCATCGTGATGACGGCCCAGAACACGATGGCGAACGCCATCGAGGCGACGAAGCGGGGCGCGTACGACTACCTGACCAAGCCCTTCGACCTCGAGCAGGTAGCCGCGCTGATCACCCGCGCCATGAACCTCCGGCGGCTCACGCGCGACCTCGAGCGCCTCCGTGGGGAGCTCCAGCAACGCCACGATCTCGTCATCGGACGCACCCCGGCGATGCAGGAGGTCTACAAGGTGATCGGCCGCGTCGCCCCGACCGACGCGACGGTGCTGATCCAGGGCGAGACGGGGACGGGCAAGGAGCTGGTCGCGAAGGCGATCCACTATCACTCCGCCCGGAACGGGCCGTTCGTCGCGCTCAACTGCTCGGCGATCCCGAACGAGCTCCTCGAGAGCGAGCTCTTCGGGTACGAGCGCGGCGCCTTCACGGGGGCCGTCGAGCGGCGGATCGGCAAGTTCGAGGCCGCCGCCGCGGGCACGCTCTTCCTCGACGAGATCGCGGACATGCCGCTCGGCCTCCAGGTGAAGCTCCTCCGCGTCCTCCAGGAGCGTGAGTTCACCCGAGTGGGCGGACGCGACGCCATCCGGGTCGACGTCCGGATCATCGCGGCCTCGAACCAGGACCTCGACGGCGCCGTCCGCGCCGGCCGCTTCCGCGAGGACCTCTTCTTCCGGCTGAACGTGGTACGCATCCAGGTGCCGCCGCTGCGCGACCGCCGCGGGGACATCCCAGAGCTGATCGAGTTCTTCATCGACAAGGTGAACCACGAGCTCGGGACGGCCTTCGTCGGGGTGAGCGACGACGCGCGGGAGCTGCTCGTCCGTCACTCGTGGCCGGGCAACGTCCGCGAGCTCGAGAACGCGATGCTCCGCGCGGCCGTCCTGGCCCGCGGCGGGCGCATGCTCATGCGCGAGGACTTCGACCTCGCGGGGCAGCCGCGCGCCACCGCCGCCGAGACGCTGCCGCTGGAGGAGGCGGTGCGCCGCCGTCTCGCGGAGCTGCTCCAGGCCGACGCGACGGCAACCCCCGGCGACCTCCACGCCGTCCTGATCAGCGCGGTCGAGCGCCCGCTGATCGAGGTGGTCCTCCAGCGCGCTGGCGGCAACCAGGTAAAGGCGGCCGAGATGCTCGGGATCAACCGGAACACGCTCCGGAAGAAGATCACCGAGCTCGGCATCGACATCCCGCGGGGCGGCGTGCCGCGTTGATGCGGCTGCCGCCCGTCTACGCGATCGTCGATCCGCTCGACACGGGCCGTGATCCGGTGGACCTCGCGGCGGCGCTCCTCGCCGGTGGCGCCCGCCTCCTGCAACTCCGGCTGAAAGCGGCCACCTCGCGCGAGACCCACGACGTCGCGGCGCGGATCGCGACGCTGGCGCGCGCGGCGGGCGCGCTCTTCCTCGTGAACGATCGCCCGGACATCGCGCGCGCCGTGGACGCGGACGGCACGCACCTCGGCCAGGAGGACGTCTCCGTGGCCGCCGCCCGCCGCGTGCTGGGCCCCGGCCGCACCATCGGGGTCTCGACGCACGACGTGGACGAGGCCCGCGCGGCCGCGGCGGCGGGCGCCGACTACGTCGGCGTCGGGCCGATCTATGCCACCGGCAGCAAGGCAGCCGCGCTGGCCCCGCGTGGCCTCGAGCTCCTGCGGGCCGTCCGGGCGGCCGTGCGCTGCCCGGTGGTCGCGATCGGCGGGATCACGCCGGAGACGGCGCCGGCGGTGCGCGCTGCCGGTGCGGACGCGGTCGCGATGATCGGGGCGCTCGTCCGCGCGCCCGATCCCGCCGCCGCCGTGCGGCAGGCGCTCGCCGGCCTCGCCGCCTGACGCTCACTGCAGCG
>CAZLYE010000208.1:0-3442 GCA_964562865.1 uncultured Binatia bacterium (SeqCode)
CGACCGGACCGCGCGCGACGGTCTCGCGGCCGGACTCGAGTCGGCCGAGGTCGAGCGTCGCGCTCACCAGGTCGTGCAGCTCGAGCGCGCTCCGCCGGATGCGTACGAGAGTCTCCCGCTGCTCGCGGGAGAGCTGCCCCATCTCGCCCTCGATCAGGATGTCCGTGTACCCGGTGATCACGTTGAGCGGCGTGCGGAGCTCGTGCGACATCGTCGCGACGAACTCGGACTTGAGCCGGCTCGCCGCCTGGAGGTCCGCGATGAGCCGCGCGTTCTCGAGCGCGATCGCCGTCGCGTGCGCGATCCCGGTCGCGAGCCGACGCTGCTTCGACGAGAACGGACCGGTGCGCCGCCGGTAACCGTGGACCTGCGCGCCGATCGTCTCGTCGCCGCGCGCGATCGGCGCGTACAGCGCGGACGAGACCTCGATGCTCTTCAGGAACTCCTGCGGCACGACGGTCTGCGCGGCCGCGTCGGGAATCTCGAACAGCTCGCCGGGCCGGACGTTCCGCATGAGGTCGAACTCGAGCTGCTCGATCTGGGCGCGGAGCTCGGGGCGCCACCCGGCGCTCGCGACCACCCGCGCCGATCCGCGCCGTTCCTCCCACATCACCGTACAGCTCCAGTCGCAGCCGACCACGTGCACGGCGAGCCCGTTCACCCACTCGAGCATGTCGGGCTGGCCGACGTGCGCGCTGAGCGTCTGGCCGACGTCGACCAGGGCGGCCGCGACCTGCGCCTCCTCCTCCGCAAGCCGCTGCGACGTGGCGAGTTCGTCCTCCGCGCGCTTGCGCCGGATGACGGCGCCCAGCTGGGCCGCGACCCCCGCGAAGATCGCGATCAGCCGCTCGTCCTCCTCGCGCCGCTCGAGCACGAAGAACTCGAGCACGGCGACCGTGTCCGCGCCCGCGAGGACCGGGATCGCGAGCCCCGCCTGGATACCCGCGGCGCGCGCGCCGGCGGCCCGCGGGAACTCCTCGTCGCGCGTCACGTCGGCCACCCACGCCGGCCGGCTCGTGAGCCAGGCCCGGCCGCAGAGCCCCTCACCCGGTGGGAAGGCCGATCCCTCGCTCAGCTCGCGGAAGGGGGAGAAGTCGACGCCGTCGTGGCACCAGGCCGGGCCACAGTCGAGCAGCGTGCCGTCCGGCCGCGGGATCCACGCCTGACCGAAGACCCATCCGGTGGCCTCGCAGACGCGGCGCAGGACGACCAGCAGCGCGGCGTCGAGGTCCTGCGCGCCACTCACCTCGAGCGTCACCGTCTGCAGGAGGAGCAGCTCGTCCCCGGCGCGCTTGCGCTCGAGCCGCGCGCGCTCGAACACGTACGCCATGTAGATCGACGCGAGGAGCGCGACCGACACGGCGGCCGTCGTGTAGCCGAGCCCGGCGAGCGATCCGCGCACGAGCAGCACCGACACGAGGCCGCCGAGCCCGGTCACGACGACGGTCACGACCTGCGGCCACACGCCCCAGGGCAGGAGCGTCGCCGTCACGAGGCTCACGACGAACGACAGGAGCGACGTCGACTCCGTGTTGTTCGAGAGCACGTCGGACACGACCCCCGTCGCGAAGAGCCCGCTCAGCGCGACGAGCGCGACCGTGACCGCACGCCGCCACCCCACCCGGCCGCGGAGCGCGAGGAACCCCGCCCCGACGATCCCCACCTGGACCAGCGCGATCGCATAGAGCGGGACGATCAGCCGCCGGTTCAGGTGGAAGTCGGCCAGCGCGAAGATCGCGATCGACCCGAGCGCGATCGCGAGGCCGGCGCGCGCCCGCTCGACGAGGAGCGGCGCGGTCGCGGCATGGAGCGCGGCGACGGCGTCCGGGCCGTGAACCGGCCGGGCCTGCTGGGACCGCACGTGTGCCTCGCCGAGCGCCATTTTCGTGACGCTCCGGCATGGTCACGCTCTCCCCGCGATCGGGCGTGCGCGCCACCGCGTCGGGCGTCTGTCCGTCTGGTCGGAAAGCAACCGACGTGCCGGCTGCCGGGGGGCGTGCCGGTGCGGCGCCCGGTCCCGCACCGGGCGGGCGCCGCCGCGGTTGCAACGCCCGACACGCCCACGTAACGGAGGACCCCTCCGCCACCGTGGCCCGCTTCGCTCGACACGCCGTCTCGTCCCCGCTGACCCTCGCGTCGGCGATCGGGCTCGACGTGCTCCGCGACGGCGGCAACGCGGTCGACGCCGCGATCGCGACGAACCTCGCGCTCGCCGTCGGGTATCCGCACATGTGCGGCGTCGGCGGCGACCTGTTCGCGATGGTGTGGGCCGACGGCGAGCTCGCCGGCGTCGCCTCGAGCGGGCGGCTCCCGGCTGCCGCGACGCTCCCGACAGACGGCGTCCCGCAGCGCGGCATCGGCTCGGCCACGGTCCCGGGGGCGCCGGCGGGCTGGGCCGCGCTCGCGCGTCGGTTCGGAACGCGGTCGCTCGACGAGCTCGCCCGGCCCGCGATCCGGCTCGCCAGCGAGGGTGTCGAGCGCGCCCCCGGTCTCGCCCGGCTGACGGCCTGGTCGCGTGATCTCCTCGCGCTCGACTCCGAGGCCGCCCGCATCTTCCTCGCCGCGGACCGCCTGGTGCAGCGCGACCTCGCGCGCACGCTCGGCGACCTCGAGGGATTCTACACCGGGCCGGTCGCGCGCCAGGCGCCGCCTCCGTTCGCGCCCGCCGACTTCGCCGAGCACCGTGCGGAGTGGGTCGCGCCGCTCCGCGCCCCGTTCGTCGGCGTCGAGGTCTGCGAGATGCCGCCCAACAGCCGCGGGCACCTGGTCCTCGACGCGATCCGGCGGCTCGAGCCGCTCGACGGCCTCGGCCCCCGCGACGCGGAGTTCCATCGCCGCCTCGTCCGGGCGCTCCGCGCCGCGACCTTCGGCGGCGACACCATCTATCTCTGCGTCGTCGACCGCCGGGGAATGGCGGTGAGTCTCAACCAGAGCCTCTACATGGCGTTCGGGAGCGGCGTCGTCGTCCCGGGGACGGGCGTCCTCCTCCACAACCGCGGCGCGTATCACACGCGCGAGACGTACCGCGGCGGCGCGCAGCCCTTGCACACGCTCGCGCCGGCGATGGCCCTGGTGGACGGCCGCCCGCGTCTCGTGTTCGGCACCATGGGCGGCGAGGGCCAGGTGCAGATCCACCTCCAGCTTCTCGCGCGCATCCTGGTGGCGCACGAGACTGTCGAGGAGGCCATCGCGGCGCCGCGCTGGACGTTCGATCGGGCGACGCTCCTCGTCGAGCAGGGACTCCCCGCGCTCAAGCCGCTCCCCGCGGGGATGGCCGTCGGCACCATGCCAGTCCCCGAGCTCGCCGGCCACGCGCACGCGATCCTCGTCCAGCCCGGCACGCTCGACGCGGCGAGCGACCCGCGTGCCGACGGCGTCCCGCTCGGCGACTGATCTCCACGTCCGTCCAGACGCCGCGCTGGCGCCGCGCGCACGACGTGCT
>CAZLYE010000209.1:0-3028 GCA_964562865.1 uncultured Binatia bacterium (SeqCode)
AGACGGGCGTGGGCCTGGAGTGGAACGACGCGGTGCCGGCGGTGTCGCTGCTCACCGATCCGAGGAAGCTGACCGTCGTCCTCCGCAACCTGGTCGGCAACGCGCTCAAGTTCACGGAGTCCGGGTACGTCCGAGTGGAGGCGTGTCACGACGCCGAGGGCCTCGTCCTCCGCGTGGCGGACACGGGGATCGGCATCCGGCCGGAGGACCAGCAGACGATCTTCGAGATGTTCCGGCAGGCCGACGGCTCGGACTCGCGGCGCTACGGGGGCACCGGCCTCGGTCTCTACATCGTGCGCCGGTTCGTCGAGCAGCTCGGCGGCGCCGTGACCGTCGACAGCGCCCCCGGGCGCGGCTCCGTGTTCTCCGTGCGCCTCGCGAGCGTCGGCGGCGTCCCGTCGGTCCGCCGAGCGGCGTAGCGTCGGTCGACGCCCGGTCCGTCGCCGGCCCGCGGGCCGGCGACGGAGACCCCGGCCGGCCGGCTCGCCCCTGCCCGCGCCCCCGACTGACGCTTCATCCGCTCGAAGGTTGTCACGGCTGGCCGATTCTAGTACTCGACACGGGTCATGCCGGCTGCGCTGTCGCGCTTCCGGATGCTGGATATGTCGCGCCAGCTGCCCGGCCCGTTCTGCTCGATGCTCCTCGCGGACCTCGGGATGGACGTGCTCGCGGTCTACGCGCCGACGGATCCCATGGGAATGGGCATCCCGCTCCTCGGACGCAACAAGCGGAGCCTCAGCCTCAACCTGAAGGCGCCCGAGGGGCGCGCGATCTTCCAGCGTCTCGCCCGGGACGCCGACGTCGTCCTCGAGGGATCACGGCCCGGCGCTGCCGCGCGGCTCGGCGTCGACTACGACACGCTGCGCACGCTGAACCCGCGCCTCGTCTACTGCTCGATCTCCGGCTACGGCCAGGACGGTCCGTACCGCGACCGGGTCGGCCACGACGTCAACTACCTCGGCTTCGGGGGCGTGATCGGGCTTACGGGCGCGGCGGGCGGGCCGCCCGTCATCCCGGGCGTCCAGATCGCGGACATCGGCGGCGGCGCGCTCACCGCGGCGGTCGGCATCCTCGGCGCGCTCTGGGCGCGCGAGGAGACGGGCAGGGGCCAGTTCGTCGACATCGCGATGCTCGACGGCTCGGTCGCGTGGCAGGTGGTGAACGTGATGCGCTGGCTCGCCGACAAGCGGGAGCCCGCGCGCGGGGACACGATGCTCACCGGCCACCATCCCTGCTACGCCATCTACGAGACGAAGGACGGCCGCCACGTCACGGTGGGCGCGCTCGAGCCGCACTTCTGGCGCACGCTCTGCGAGCGCCTCGGGATGCCCGAGCTCGTCGGGAAGCAGTTCGCGGAGGACGCCGAGCGCGAGGAGATGTTTCGCCGCGTGCGGGCTCGCTTCCGCGAGCGCACCATGGCCGACTGGGTGGCGGAGCTCGCGGACCTCGACATCTGCTTCGGCCCCGTCGCGACGCTCGCCGAGATGATGCGCGATCCGCAGGTCCGCCACCGCGGCATGGTGACCGAGACCACCGACGGCCGCACGACGCTCGGCAACCCCGTGAAGCTCTCCGACACCCCGCCGACGCTCCGCACGCCGCCGCCGGAGCTCGGCCAGCACACCGACGCCGTGCTCGCGAGCCTCGGCTACTCGCCGGCAGACGTCGCCGGGCTCCGGGCGCGCGGCGTCGTCTGAGAGGCAGGAGGATCGACCGTCATGCCCGCCATCGTCGCCGCCGCCGCCTGCATCCCGCGCTACCGGCTTCCGCGCGAGCTGATCGCGAAGGAGTGGGGCGGCCCGCCGGCGCCCGGTGAGAAGGCCGTCGCGAACCACGACGAGGACAGCCTGACGCTCGCCGTCAACGCCGCGCTCACCGCGACCGGCGGCGGGGAGTGCCCCGACGCGATCTTCTTCGCCACCACCACGTCGCCGTACACCGAGAAGCAGGGTGCCGCGACGATCGCCGCCGTGCTCGACGCCCCGAGCGCCACGCGGACGCTCGACTTCACCGACACGCTCCGCGCCGGCACGTCGGCCATCCTGGCGGGGCTCGACGCGCTTGCCGGCGGCGCGCGGCGCGTCCTCGTCGCGGCGGGCGACTGCCGGCTCGGCGAGCCGGAATCGTCGGCCGAACAGAGCTACGGCGACGCCGGCGCCGCGGTCGTGCTCGCGGCCGGGCCGGGCCGCGCGGAGGTCGTCGCCACGCATTCCGTCGCGGACGAGTTCCTCGGCACGTGGCGGACGAAGGAGCAGGAGTTCCCGCGGAGCTTCCCCGGGGCCTTCGAGGCGAAGTACGGCTACGGGCGCGTCCTCGGCGAGGCGGTGAAGGGTGCGCTCGCGAAGGCGAAGGTCTCGGCGCAGGAGATCGCCGCGGCCGTCCTGCCGACGCCGAACCCGCGCGCGCCGCAGGTGGTGGCGAAGGGCCTCGGGCTCGACCCGAAGCGGCAGCTCCAGGAGAGCTTCTGGACGACGATCGGCGACACGGGCGCCGCACAGCCGCTCGTCATGCTGGCGGCGGCGCTCGAGCGCGCGAAGCCCGGCGATCTCCTGCTCGTCGCGGGCTACGGCGACGGTGCCGATGCGATCGTGCTCCGGGTGACGAGCGCACCGGCGCCGGCGGGGGCGACCGTGCAGCAGCAGATCGAGGTGAAGCGCACGCTGCCGTCGTACGGTCGCTACGCGCGCTTCCGGAAGCTCGTCCGCAAGGAGGGCGGAGGGGGCGACGTCTCCTCGGCCGTCGTCCTGTTCCGCGACCGGAAGGAGCTTCTGCCGCTCTACGGCGGGAAGTGTCCCAAGTGCGGCACGGTGCAGTTCCCGAAGCACCGTGTCTGCATCGAGTGCGCCCACGGCGGCGGCCTCGAGGATGTGCGGCTGTCGCATCGCGGCCGCCTCTTCACCTTCACCAACGACTACCTCTTCGAGACGCCTGACCCCCCCACCACCCACGCGGTCATCGACCTCGACCGCGGCGGCCGCCTCTACTGCCAGCTGACCGACTGCGAGGCGGAGCGGGTCGAGATCGACAT
>CAZLYE010000210.1:0-5027 GCA_964562865.1 uncultured Binatia bacterium (SeqCode)
GCGGGAGCTCGGCTACACCTTCCTCTCGGCGCGGGAGACGGTCCGGCGGACGCTCGCGTGGATCGTCGAGCGCGGGCTCGTCACCGAGCGGCGGCAGCGCCTGCTCCAGCTCGATCCGTCGCTCCGCGGCGCGAATCAAGCGGCCTCGTAACCCCGCGCGTCGTGCCCGACGCCGATCGGTCCTACCGCCCGCCCGTCCAGGGTGCCGTGAAGCCGTACTCGACGCTCAGGGTCGGGACGACGTCGGGCCGGAGACCGTCGCGATTCAGCGGCACGAGGGCGTTCGTGGTCACCACGCCGTTCTCGGCGAAGCGCCATCGGAGGCCGACGGAGACGTCGTACACGTCGTTCCGCTGGATCTGGAAGAAGAAGGGCCGTGCGATCCGGTCCGTCTGGATGCCGAGCTCGTTGCGCCCGAGGAAGACCACCGCCGCCGTGACGGGGCCGATCACCTGCGCGGTGCCGCCGGCCGCCCACCGGACGATGCTGCGACCCACGTCGTCCGCGTTGAGGTCGACGCCGACGTTCAGCAACGGCTCGAAGCGATCGGCGAAGACGCGCGACACGATGATCGCCGGCGTGATCCGCGTGTCACCCGTCCCCTGGAGGTCATCCACCTCGCCGGTCGGGATGCTCAGCCCGAGGCCCGCGGCGACGTCGGCGGGGTGCTCGCGCAGGAGCACGTACTTCGTGCGCAGCAGGAGGTCGCCGACGCCCTCGGCGCTGTCGGATGCCCCGAGGTGCCGCGGTCGGCCGTTCGGATCGCCCGGGTTGAGCGCGAACTGCGGGAAGCGCGGGTCGGGCACGTCGACGTCGGCCTTCACGTCGATCGAGCTGCGGATCAGCGGCAGCGTCACGTTGACGTCCAGATCCGGTGTGAGGCCGTAGGTGAGGCTGGGCGACGCGATGTGCGCCTCGACGTCGAGGTCGGCGTGCACGCGGACGGGGAGGAAGTTCGTGAAGCGTCCGTCCCTCAGCATGGCACCGCCACGGACGGGGAAGAAGACGAAGCGTCCGTTCAGCAGGCGCCGATTCACGAGCGAGTCGAGATCCTCACCGTTGATCGTCGCCAGGCTGACCCAGGAATACGTGAGGCTCACGTCCGTCTGCCCCTTGCCGACCGTCTCGGCGCGCTCGCCGATGATCGGCCCGAGGACGCGCGTGCGCCGCTCGAACGTCTCCAGCGCCGGGTTGTAGACGTACGTCACGCTCGAGCTGGCGGACGCGACGGGATAGGTCGAGGCGACGGTGCTCGCGAGCGCCGGGCCGAGCGGCGCGAGGTTCAGACCCGCGAGCGACGGATTGCGGAAGACGTCCACGAGCGCCGCGCCCGCGGGCGTCGCGCAGAGCGCGGCGACGAGGAAGCCTCTCGCGACGAGGCCGAGGCGCCTATCCATAAAGAGCGGCCTTTTACTCCGATGTCTGCTTTGGTTACAAATTCACCCGTGCAGAAGTCTGGCAAGGCGGGTTGACGTGCCGCCCGAGGGCTTCACCCGCCGCGTCTGCGCCGTCCTGCTGGCGGACGTGAGCGGCTTCAGCACGCTCATGGGGGAGGACGACGAGCGCACGGCGCGCGCCGTCGAGGCGCTCCGCGCGCTCGTCCAGGACGTCCTCTCCGAGACGCACGGGCGCTCCGAGCCGCAGGCCGGCGACGCGATCTTCGCCACGTTCGAGAGCGTCGTCGCGGCCGTGGACGCCGCGCTCCAGATCCAGCGCCGCCTCGCGACGACCGAGCTCGCCGGCCGCCGGCTCCAGATCCGCATCGGCGTCCACTTCGGGGACGTCCTCCTCCGCGAGGGGGGAGCGGCCTTCGGCGACGCGATCAACGTCGCCGCGCGCCTCCAGGCGCTCGCCCGGCCGGGGACCGTGTGCATCTCGGACGGCGTCTACCGGCACGTCTACAAGCGCTTCGACGAGCAGTTCGTCGACCTCGGGCGGAGGCAGCTGAAGAACATCTCGCACCCCGTGCACGCGTATCTGATCGTCCCGCGGGATGCGGAACGGCGGAGACGCTGGCCACGGACGCGCTGGCTCCTCGCCGGCGGCGCGCTCGCCACGGTCGCCCTCGCGGGCCTGCTGATCGTGCACCGGCGCGCCGCGCCTCCGGCCGTCGGTTCGCAGCCGGCGGCGACCGCCCCCTCCGAGCAGGTCGCGCTCGGCGTCATGCTCTTCAAGCCGCTCGGCCCCGAGGGGGAGAACGACTGGATGCGCGAGGCGCTCCGCGACGGCCTCAACACCCAGCTCGCCGAGCTCTCGCACGTGAAGGTCTACTCGAAGGAGTTCATCGACTTCCTCATCACGCGCGAGCAGCTGAGCGAGATCGAGGCCGCCACCAAGCTCGGCGTGAAGAAGATGCTCTCCGGGAGCTTCGTGGTGGTGAACGGCACGCTCAAGATCGAGACCCACGTCGTGGACGTCGCGACGGGGGTGCTCGAGGCGTCGTACACCACGGTCGGACCGGAGAAGGACTTCCTCGAGCTCCAGGACGAGATGGTCGCCGGCGTGATCGCGCGCCTGAACCTCCCGGTCACGGAGGAGGAGCAGCGGATGCTGCTCGCGCGCCGGAACAACGACGTCGAGGCGCTGAAGCGCCTGCTCGAGGCGGAGGGTGGCGGCACGAAGCTGCCCCTGGAGCCGCCGCCCACGCTCCCGCCGGGCTCCGCCCTGCCCCGCTGGCTGGCCGACCTCGCCGGCCCCGCGGCGGCACACGCGGACGAGAAGGTGGATCGCGAGCAGATCCTCGGCGTCCTCGAGGCGTACCGCCGCGCCACCGAGGCGCGCGAGGTGCACGCCCTCGCCGCCGTCTACGTCACCTTCCCGGAGGAGCAGAAGGCGGCGCAGCAGCGGTACTTCGACAACGTGAAGGACCTGAAGGTCGCGATCGACAACGTCGACATCGCGATCGTCGGCAACGAGGCGGTCGTGAGCTACACCCGCACGGACGACTTCGCCGACGCACGGACGGGCCGCCCGATGCACGTCTCGGTCCGCCTGACGAAGATACTCCGTCGCGACGGCGGGGCGTGGAAGATCGCGGCGGCGCGCTGAGCGCGAATCAGAAGCGCGCGGGCGTGGAGTAGGCCGTCGGCCCGGGCAGCTCGGCCGAGATCGCGCCGTCGGGCGCCACGACGTAGCCCGCCGTGTCGGTGAGCTGGCGGAGCGCGGAGCCGTCGGGGCGCATGGCGTAGACCTGCGCGCCGTGCGGCGTCGTGCCGAGCGCGTTGCACGTCGAGTAGAAGACGAGCGTGCCCGTCACCGGGTCCTGCACCACGTCCTTCACCACGCACCCGGCGGGCGGCGGGCGGGCGGTGGAGCAGCCGAGGACGGAGGGCGCGCCCTCGCGAAAGCGCGTGAGCTGGTGCACGTGCCCACCCAGCCGGTCGATGGAGAAGATCTGGCAGTCGCCGGTCGGGTTCAGGCCGACGGGATCGGCGGACGCGGTGATGAACGCCTGCCCTCCCCGGCCGAGGAACTGCCCCTCCGTGTCGAAGCGGCGGTAGTTCGTGAGCTGGAGGAGGTTGCGGCCGTCCAGGAAGAAGACCTCGTACACGGAGAGGCCGGGCTGATTGACCGCGTCGCCCGGGACGAGGAGCGTGAGGACCTTGCTGCCGGCGCCGCTCACGGAGAAGCGGGGCACGACCGCGCTCCCCCCCGCCGGGAGAGGGACCGGAAGCGCGCGCAGACCGGTGCCGTCCGCACGTACGGTGAACGCGGTGAGATCGGGATGGGCGCCGTCCGGATTGGAGTAGGTGACGAAGACGATCGTCCGGTCGTCGATGAAGCGTGGCACCCCGGTCTCGGGGAAGCCCCGCTGGATGGCGGCGGCCCGGGGGAGATGCGTCACCTGGGTGTAGCGGCCGGTGACGACGTCGAGCGTCACCACCTGGGTGGCGTCGACGCCGTCGGGCCCGGGCCCGCGGTCCGTGTACACGAGGCGCCGGCCGTCCGGGCTGAAGGTGGTGTCCGTGACGAAGACCTCCAGCAGACCCTCGCTGGTCCCGAGGCGGAAGGCGGCGTCGCGGCTCGGAGGGGCGAGCCGGCGCAGCCCGCGGCCGTCCGCGCGGACGCGGAAGAAGCCCTTCTGGTCGTCCGCGAGTGGTACGCTCCGGACGAGGTCGAATTCGTTGTTCACCTCGAACACCACGACCGACCCGTTGGGGCTGACGGCAAGTCGCTGGAACGGACCGGCGATGACCGAGTCGTGTCCGACCCGGTTCACACCGAAGAAGCGGCAGACGCGGAGCGGATCGGGCGTCGGCGGAACGGCGAACTCGAGCACGGTCACCGGCGGACAGTCGCCGCGCCGGATGCGCAGCGCCGTGCGCCCGGTGAGCGTTCCCTGCGCATCGGCGTGGCAGGACGTCTCGACCCAGGCGAGCGTACGAATGCCGCCCGGGCGGAGCCGGAGGCACGCGGACCGCGCGCCGGCGACGCTCGCGAGCGACACGACCGCAACGAACGCCGCCCGCGCGAGAGTGCGCTTCAATGACGGCACGGGCGGCCTACATCACAAGCCGCCAGCCCGGCTGTCAATCAACGCTCGAAACCTCGACGAGCCTGATCGCTTTCTCCGGGCACGCCTTCGCGCAGAGACCGCACGCGTGACAGGACCCGGCGCGGACGGCGAACGCCTGCTTCCCGCCGTGCGCGAGGAGCTTCAGTCGGCCGACGAACGACAGGCCCGCGCGCTCCTCCGGCACGAGCCGCCGGACCTCGAAGACGTCGTAGGGGCAGACCCGGACGCAATCGCTCTTCGCCTCGCACCGGTTCCGGTCGATGACCGGCCGGACGCGTCCCGCTTCCGGAGCGCAGCGCGCCTCACCGTCAGCAGCCCGACCGGCCACCTACGTGGCTCGCGGGCCGTCGGCAGGAACGCCGCAGCCCGCGCAGCGGAACTGCCGCCCGCTGGCCCGTCGGCGCACCCAGCCCTCGCCGCCCGTCTCGACGCTGCGGCCGCAGCCGTCGCACGTCGTGTCGCGATTGCAGACGACGCGCGTCCACGGCTCGTCGGTCACGCCGGAGAACAC
>CAZLYE010000211.1:0-4277 GCA_964562865.1 uncultured Binatia bacterium (SeqCode)
GCACCGCCTGGATGCAGCGGATCGCGCCGAAGTAGTTGGTCTCGAACATGCGGCGGTGCTCGTCCTCGGGCGTCAGCTCGAGCGGCGTCGCCCCGCCGATGCCGGCGTTGTTCACGAGCACGTCGACGGGCCCCTCGCGGAGGGCCGTCGCGAAGGCCTCGCGCACCGAGTCCGCCGACGTGACGTCGAGCGGGATGACCTCGACCGGGAGCCGCTCCGCCGTGGCGGCCGTCCGCAGCGGCTCCGCCTTCGCGAGGTTCCGCATCCCCGCGAACACGCGATGGCCGTGCCGCGCCAGGTGGAGGGCGGTTGCGAAGCCGATGCCCGTGCTCGTCCCGGTGACCACCGCGACGTCCATCACGCCTCCTGTCGTCCGCTGCCCGCCGCCTCGAGCCGTGCGATCGTGTCGGGGTGCGCCCGCACGCGGAACACGGCGGCGTCGGCCTCGGCTCGCTCCTCGACGACCTCACACGCGGCGAAGATCTCGCCGCGGAGCTGCTGGCGGTTCCACGGCACGCGGAGCTCCGCCTCGACGAGGTCGCGGCCGAAGAACGCGGCGAGCGCCGCGTGGAGCCGCGCCACGTCGGCCGGGTCCTTCGCGGACATGACGAGCGCGTCGGGCCAGCGCTCGCGCAGGGCCGTTGCCCGCTCGTGCCGCGCGGCCTCGTCCCCCACCCGGTCGATCTTGTTGAAGACGAGGAGCCGCGGCACGTCGCCGGCGCCGATCTCGGCGAGCACCTCGGCGGTCACCTCGAGCTGCCGCGCGAACCCCGGGTCCGACGCGTCGACGACGTGCGCCAGGAGCGACGCCTCGAGCGCCTCCGCGAGCGTGCTCTTGAACGACGCGACCAGGCCGTGGGGCAGCTTCTTGATGAACCCGACGGTGTCCGAGACGAGGATCCGCGGCCGCGTCTCGGGCACGAGCGTCCGCACCGTCGTCTCGAGCGTGGCGAAGAGCTTGTCGGCGACGTACACGTCGCTGCCGGTGAGCGCGCGCATGAGCGTCGACTTGCCCGCATTCGTGTAGCCGACGAGCGCGACGCGGGCGAGGTCGCGGCGCCGCGCGCGCTGCGTCCGGCGCTCCTGGTCGAGCACCGCGAGCTCCGCCGTGAGCTCGGCCACCCGATCGCGGATCTTCCGCCGGTCGAGCTCCAGGTTCGACTCGCCCGCGCCGCGGCCGCCGATGCCACCCCGCTGCCGGTCGCGCCCCGCCCCCTGCTCGCGGAGCCGCGGGGCCAGGTACTGCAGGCGGACCATCTCGACCTGCGCCCGCGCCGCGCGCGAGCGCGCGTGCCGGTGGAAGATCTCCAGGATCACCGCCGTGCGGTCCATCACGACGGCGCCCGTCGCCTTCTCCAGGTTCCGCGCCTGCGACGGGGTGATCTCGTGGTCGACCAGCACCGTGTCGACGGTGCCGTCGGCGACCAGCGTCTTCAGCTCGGCGAGCTTCCCGGAGCCGAGGTAGGTGCCCGGGTCGAAGGCCGCGCGCCGCTGCGTGCACGTGCCGGCGACCTCGAGCCCGAGCGTCTTCGCCAGCCGCCGGAGCTCGGCGAGCGACGCGGCGAATTCCGCGTCGTCGACGTCGGAGCGCTGCACGGCGACGAGCGCTGCCCGTCGGGACGTCTCGGATTCGGTCGGGTACATGCGGCGGGCCGGGCCCGGACCGAGGAGTATACGGGACGGCACGCGGTTCGCCACCGATGGCCCTCCCCCGCCCCGTCCGCTAGAGTGCGCCGCGCCGGACACGGGAGGTGACTGATGAGGGGGTGGGCTCCGTTGCTGGCGCTGTCACTCGCGTCGTGCACGAGCGAGGCGATCCGACCGCGCTTCCCGCAGGTCGAGCAGGCGACCGAGGCGGTGCAGGGCGGCGGCGAACGCTACCGCGCGCACCGCACGTGCGCGGCCGACGCGCGGACGGTCGACCAGCTGATCACGTGCATGGGCGCCGCGGGCTGGGACTTCGTCGAGCGTCGTCCCGGCTACCCCGAGGCCGACTGCTGGCTGGATCGGGATCGCGGCGAGCTCTCGCGCATCGCGCCGCAGTGCTTCGTCCGCGCCGCGGAGCACCGAGGAAACACGGCGCCGTGAGGGATCCGCGGCCCGCCGCCTTTGCCCGCGGGCCGCATTTCGACTAAGCAGCGCGGGGCCGGCGGCGGGCGACGGCCCGTGGAGGTGAGGCGGATGCGGCGAGGGGGATCGCGGCGGGGACCCTGCACGCTCGGGCTCGTGCTCTCCGGCGGCGGCGCGCGGGGCGCCTTCCAGGTCGGCGTCTACGAGCGGCTCCTCGAGGACCCGCGCTTCGTGCGGGGCTTCGCCGTCCTCTCCGGCACGTCCGCGGGCGGCATCAACGCGGCACTCATCGCCGCCGGCAAGTCGCCGCGTGAGATGCTCCAGTTCTGGAGGGAGATCGCCGACGACCCGCCCGTCGCGGCGAGCGAGACGTTCTTCGACGGCGCGCTCCGCTCGCTGCTGCGGCTGAGCGTCGAGGAGATGGGCCGGTGGCTCCGGAGCCTCGAGCCCGCCCGCGCGCTCCTGCAGCGCCTGCGGAACCACCTCTCGCCGCGCGCGAGCAGCGTCGTCGCGCTCTGGGTCGAGTACCTCCTCACCGCCCGCTTCGAGCTCGTCAGCCGCTTCCTCGAGGGGATCCGCGAGCCGTTCCTCGTCGACACGCGTCCGCTCCGCGCCCGACTGGTGGACGTCTTCGGCGGCGAGCGGGTCCCGAACCACGGCGTCCGGCTCGCCCTCAACACCGTCGACGCGCACACCGGAAAGGTGGTCCGCTACGTGACGGCGCCGGCGCCCCTCACGCGCTCGCCGGACTACGTGGTCGTCGAGGCGATCACCGTCGACATGGTGCTCGCGAGTGCGAGCATCCCGCTCCTCTTCCCGCCGGTGCAGATCGGGCCGCACCTCCTCTGGGACGGCGGGCTCCTCGTGAACACGCCGCTCGCGCCCGTCGTCGCGCTCGGCGCCGAGGAGATCGTGACCGTGCTCGTCACCGAGCCGGCGGACCCGAACCCGGGGCCGTTCGCGCACTTCGGGCGCGCCGTCGAGCGGACGGTCGACAGCTTCCTCGAGAACGCGTTCAACATGGACCGGAAGCTGCTCCTCGAACGGAACCGTGTGACCCGGCTCCGGGGCGGCCCGTACCGCGACGTGACGCTCTACGAGGCCGTGCGCCCGATGCGCGACGCGGTCTTCAACGCGGGCTCGTACCTCTACTTCGAGCGCGGCGTCCTGACCGCGATGCACCAGGCCGGCCGCCGCGCCGCCCAGGCGTGGCTCGCGGCCGGGCCCCGCGTGGACCACCTCGACGAGCCTGCGGCGGGCGTCGCGGTGCCGATCTAGCTCCAGCCGACTCGATTCCGGGTCTCGGGTCGGACCGGACCGCACGGCGTTGCACGCGGGCCACGAACGGCGCTAAGCGACGCCATGGCCATCGACTTCAGCTTCCCCCCCGAGATCGACGCGCTGCGCCTCAAGGTCCGCGACTTCGTCGCCAAGGTGGTGCGACCCGCCGAGGAGAAGATCGCCGCCCGCGAAGGCGACCGGCGCTTCATGATCCAGTCCATCATCGAGATGCGCGTCGCGGCGCACGAGTGGGGCCTCTGGCTCCCGCACATGCCGAAGGAGTACGGCGGGATGGGGCTCGGCCACGTCGCGATGGCGGCGGTGTCGGCGGAGGCCGCCAAGTCGGGCTTCGGGCCGTACGCGCTCAACGCGCAGGCGCCCGACGAGGGGAACATGCACACCCTCCTCCACTGGGCCAGCGACGCGCAGAAGGAGAAGTACCTGAAGCCGCTGTGCGACGGCTTCGTCCGCTCGTGCTTCGCGATGACGGAGCCCGAGGTCGCCGGCTCCGATCCGACACTCATCCAGACGCGCGCCGTACTGGACGGCGACGACTGGGTGATCAACGGCCACAAGTGGTTCATCTCGGGCGCGAGCGGCGCGAAGTTCGCGATCCTGATCGCGCGCACGGAGGACCATCCGGAGATCCCCCAGGCGGCGAACAGCGCGTTCCTCGTCGACCTTCCCGCCAAGGGGTGGACCGTCGTCCGCGACGTCCACACCATGGCCGGTCACCACAACCACGCCGAGATCCGCATCGAGGACCTCCGCGTGCCGAAGGAGAGCATGCTCGGCGGGCGCGGCCAGGGACACCTCCTCGGCCAGGCGCGGCTCGGGCCCGCGCGGCTCGCGCACTGCATGCGGTGGATCGGGCAGGCGGAGGTCGCGCTCGACATGATGGTCGACCGCTCTCTCAACCGCTTCGC
>CAZLYE010000212.1:0-3015 GCA_964562865.1 uncultured Binatia bacterium (SeqCode)
GGTGCGTCGGGTCGTCCCGGCTCGGGCAGCCGATCCACGCTGATCGTCTCGCTCTGCACGTCCTTCGGCACGTCGACGACGACGGGCCCCGAGCGGCCCGAGCCCGCGACGCGGAACGCATCCGGCACGACGTCGAGCAGCTCGGCGGCGGACCGGACCAGGTAGTTGTGCTTCGTGATCGGCACGGTGAGGCCGTAGGTGTCGATCTCCTGGAACGCGTCGGTGCCGATCATCCCGCGCGGCACCTGCCCCGTCACCGCGACGAGCGGGATCGAATCGAGCTTCGCGTCGGCGATGGCGGTGAGCAGGTTGGTCGCGCCCGGGCCCGAGGTGCCGAAGCAGACGGCGGGCCGTCCCGTCGCGCGCGCCATGCCCTGCGCGATGAAGCCCGCCCCCTGCTCGTGGCGCGCGAGGACGTGCCGGATCGTGCTGTCGCGGAGCGCGTCGTAGAGCGGCAGGTTCGCCCCGCCCGGAATGCCCGGGATCGTCTCGATCCCCTGGCGCTCGAGGAGCCGCGTGATCAGCGCTGCGCCCGTGATCTTCATGAGAGCCTCCCTTTTCGGCTCCCCTGAGGGCCCGGGACGGGCGGGGCGAAAAAAGAAACCCCCTGCCGGTCTCGCGCCGGCAGGGGGTTCGAGTTTCGCTGTGCGTTCCCCGCTACGGCGCGATGGCCACGACGACGACACGCACGGCGACGACCGTGATGGTCGAGGTTGCGCGGGACGTGCAGTCGGCGAGGGTCACTGTCGGCGAACCTAGCTCGAGCTGCGGGCGAGAGACAACCCCGACGCGCCCAGTCGGTTTCCACGCCCGTGGGTCGCGTCGAGGCGTGGAGACGGCGATCGCCACAGACGCCTGACACGCCCGGGTGAGCGGGCCTGCGGGGATACTCATGGATTGCAGTGGGGAGAATCGGGGTTGAAGCAGAGCGGCCCGAGACCGGTCCTCGCGTCGGGGACGCTGATCATGGCCAGCGGGCCGGCGTTGTGCTCGCCGTTGAACGGCGTCGTGCCCGTGATGTTGCACGACTCCACGTCCTTCGGTGAGTTGAACCAGAAGCCCACGTGGAAGGTGTTGGTCGGCGCGAGCCCCACGGCGGAGTCGAAGCCGAAGATCTGATCCACGAGGATGGTGTGGATGCTGGTGACGGGTCGGTAGTAGCTCACCTGCAGATCCGACTGGTACCAGGCGAGGCCGAAGCTCCCTCCTCTCGCCTTGAAGTCGGGATCGACCGTGCCGTCGGAGCGGAGGGAGGTGCGCTCGACGGTGAAGAGATCGAAGGCGAGCCCGGCCTTGACGTTGCGCAGCACGATGTCGAGCTCGTCGTTCAGCTTGCCCCGCTTGACGAGGACGGTCGCGGACGGGGGACGGGAGGGGTCGTCGGGGAACGCGGCGAGGCACCGGATCGCTGCGGGATTCGGCGCCAGGTCGAAGCGCTTCTGGTTCACCTCCTGCGCTCCGGCCACGCGTGCGGCGACCACGGTCGCGATGACCGTGGCACCCGCGAGCCACTTGCGGTTCTCGGAACGGGACTTCTTCATGGGGTCTCCTTCTGGGCCGCCGGATGATTTTCGGTCGGGTTCCGACCGGGACGGCGGCCGCATGCACGCTACGCACGACCCGCGAGGGTGGATGCAGGCTCGCAGCTTGTGGCGCCGGCGACGCTCCGATACGCTCGCCGCGTGGGCGGAAAGGGCGACCGGCCGACCGTCGAGAACCGCTGGTGGGTCGACCAGGGCAAGGACGCGAAGGGCAATCCCGTCCCGCGGCCGCCCGCACAGTTCGGTCATCGCTTCTTCCGCACCGGCGACGGGTTCGAGCAGAACCGCGCGCGGGTCCGCCTCACCGACTCGAACGTCAAGTGGCTCGAGGAGGCCCAGCCTCCAGACGGCGGCTGGGCCGTCGTGCGCGTGCTCGCGGACGAGCGAACGCCCGACGCGCGCATCGAGAAGGTGAAGACGGCGTTCGCGCTTCCGCGCGGGGGCCGGGGCGTCATCGTCGACTCCGGCACGGCCCTCCGCGCCATCATCACGGGCGACACCACGAACGCGCGGCTGGTCGAGGTGCGCCTGGGCGACGAGTCGTCGTTCGACGCGTGGGTGAACGGCGAGTGGGTCCGGGAGGCGCTCTTCCGCGGCTTCGACGACGCCCTCCGCCGCGCCCCCGCGCTGGTGCGCGAGTACCTGGCGACCAGCCGCGCGGCGTCGCTCCTCTGATACCTCGCCGCCCTTTACCGGCCGACCGGGGGTGCGCTATGCACCGCCCACAGCCCGAGAAGGGGGACCGATGTCGACCACTGAAGACGAGCTAGCAAAGAAGCGAGTCCAGGAGGCGGTGTGGACGTGGACGGGACGACTCCTCGTCCTCGCCGTCACGTTCGGGTTCGGCTTCTTCGCCGCTTTCCTCCTCTGGGGCGCCGGGATGGACGGCGCGCCGGCGCTCCGCGCCTACCGCGAGAAGGTCGATGCGCAGCTCCTCGAGTGCAAGAACAAGCAGGTCGACCTGGATGGCCAGCTGACGGTCTACAAGGGCCGTCTCGACCAGGCGTACGCCGACCTCGCCAAGGCTCACGCCGCCGCCGGGGGCGCGCCGACGCCCTGATCCGGGGGCAGCTGGAGCGGGAACTTCGACACGACCTCGGCGCGCGAAGCGCGCGGCGGAGCGAAGCGAGCGGGGAGTGATAACCCGGGGGGCTCGGCCCGACGGGGCGAGGGGCGGAGCCCCGCTCGACCGTCAACGGCTCGCCTTCACCACCAGAGGCAAGGTGCTGAAGCGGCGCACCATGAGGCTGTTGCCCCGTGCAGGTGAGCGATCGGGGTCGAGTGCGAAATGCTCGGTTCCCGCGAGCAGCTGGGTGAGGACGATCTGCGCCTCGAGGCGAGCGAGTGGCGCGCCGACGCAGAAATGGATCCCACGTCCGAACGCCAGGTGGTGCTTGGGAGCGGGCCGATCGAGCAACACGTCGTCGGGCCGGTCGTACTCGTCCGGATCCCGGTTGGCGGAACCCCAGAAGAG
>CAZLYE010000213.1:0-3388 GCA_964562865.1 uncultured Binatia bacterium (SeqCode)
CCGTGCCCGACGTCCCGCTGGCGGTGCTCTCCCGCTACGACCCGATCGTCGTGTACGACCGCGCGCGGGCGCAGTACGCACTCGCGTGCGCGGATCCCGCGAGCGCGCGCGCCCCGTGGCTCGAACGGCTCGCGGGCGCGGTCCCGCGCTGGGACGGCCCCATCTCGGCGGGACGGCTCGCGCCGCGGTTCGCGCCCGAGCGGTACCTCGCCGCCGTCCGACGCGTGCTCGACTACGTCGCCGCCGGCGACGTGTACCAGGTGAACCTGACACAGCCGTTCACCGCGCCGCTCGCCGCGCCGGCGTGGGCGCTCTCCGGCGCGTTCGCCCGCCGTCACCCCGTCCCCTGGGCGGCGTACCTCGACATCGGCGACGCGCAGATCGTCGCCGACTCGCCCGAGCTGTTCCTCCGCCGCCGCGGAGACCGCGTGGAGACGCGACCCATCAAGGGCACCCGGCCGCGCGGGCCGGCGCCCGGCCGCGACGGGGCGCTCGCCGCCGAGCTCGCGGCCGACGCGAAGGAGCGCGCCGAGCACGTCATGATCGTCGACCTCGAGCGGAACGACGTGGGACGCGTCGCGCTGCCGGGATCCGTCGTCGTCGATCCGTTCGGGCGCGTCGAGAGCCACCCCACCGTGCACCACCTCGTCTCGACGGTGGCGGCCCGGCTCCGGCCCGGGGTCGGGCTCGCCGAGCTCCTCCGCGCGACGTTCCCGGGCGGCTCGATCACCGGCGCGCCGAAGGTCCGGGCGATGGAGGTGATCCGCGAGCTCGAGCCGTGGCCGCGCGGCGTCTACACGGGCGCGTTCGGGCTCTTCCACCCGGGCGGGGACCTCGAGCTCGGTCTCGCGATCCGCACCGCCGTCGTAGCGGGTGGCGCCGTCGCCTGGGGCGCCGGGGGCGGGATCGTCGCGGACTCCGACCCGGGCCGGGAGCTCGCGGAGGCGTGGCTCAAGACCGCCGCGCTCCGACTCGCGCTCGGCGAGGAGGCGCCTCCCGCGCTCGAGCAGTGCTCGTCTGGCTGAACGGACGGTTCCTGCCCGCGCGTGACGCCGTCGTGTCGGCGCTCGACCGCGGGCTCCTCCACGGCGACGGCGCCTACGACACCTGGCGGACGTACGGCGGGCGGCCCTTCGCGGTCGCGGCGCACCTCCGCCGCCTCGCAGCCGCCGCGCGCGTGCTCGGGTTGCCCGCGCCCGGTCCCGTCGCCCCGTGGGAGCGACGGAGCCGCGTGCTCGTCGCCCGAAACCGCCTCGCCGACGCGGCGATCCGGCTGACGATCACGCGCGGCGCCGCCGGCGCGGGCCTCGCCCCCGACGTCCGCCGCCCGACGCTGCTCCTCGTCGCGCGCCGCCTCCCGGCGACGCTCGCGCGCCGCCAGGCGCGGGGCGTCGCCGCCGTCGCGCTGCCCTTCCCGCGCGACGCGGGGCCGCCGTGGGGCGCGTTCAAGCTTCTCGGCCACGCGAGCGCGGTGGTCGGGCGCCGCGTCGCGGCGCGCCGGCGAGCGGACGAGGCGGTCTACGTCACGCCGGATGACGAGGTGACCGAGGGCGTCACGTCGAACGTGTTCCTCGTCGAGCGGGGCACGCTCGTCACACCGCCCCGGAGCCGTGGGATCCTGCCCGGCGTGACGCGCGCGATCGTCATCGAGCTGGCGCGCGCGGCGGGCGTGGGCGTGCGGGAGGAGCGCGTCCCGCTCGCGCGCCTCCGGCGGGCGCGCGAGGTGTTCCTCACCGCGTCGACGATCGAGGTCCTGCCGGTCGTGCGCCTCGACGGGCGCGCCGTGGGCGACGGGCGGCCGGGCGCGCTCACCCGCCGCCTCCAGGAGGCCTTCCGCGCGCGTGTGCGCACCACCCTCCGCACAGCGGACCGCACCGGCTGACCGCCGCTTCAACTCGACTCCGCCCCCGCCGAACCGCTATCCTGTCGGGGCCAGCGCCTGCGGGGAGGAAGGGGGTCGGATGAAGCGACGGAGCCAGCTGTTCGCGGTGAAGCCGGTCGAGGTGCTGCTGGCCGAGATGGCGGGCGAGCACCGCCTCCGCCGCGTCCTCGGTCCCGTCACGCTCACGGCGCTCGGCGTCGGCGCGATCATCGGCGCGGGCATCTTCGTGCTGACCGGCCTCGCGGCGCACGACAAGGCGGGCCCGGGGCTCATCCTCTCCTTCGTCGTCGCCGGGATCGGCTGCGCGCTCGCGGGCCTCTGCTACGCGGAGTTCGCGTCGATGGTGCCCGTCGCGGGCAGCGCGTACACCTACGCGTACGCGACGCTCGGCGAGCTCTTCGCCTGGATCATCGGATGGGACCTGGTGCTCGAGTACGCCGTCGCCTCGAGCACCGTCGCGCACGGCTGGTCGCACTACTTCCTCTCGTTCGTGAGCCTCTTCGGGGTGACGCTGCCGGCGCACTGGACCGGGACCCCGATCGACGTCGATCCCGCGACGGGGAGCTGGATCGCGACGGGCGCGTACGGCAACCTGCCGGCGGCGCTCGTCGTGCTCTTCATCACGGTGATCCTCGTCGTCGGCATCCGCGAGAGCGCCAACGTCAACGCGGCGATGGTCGTTCTCAAGCTCGTGGTCGTGCTGTTCGTCATCGGGTTCGGGTCGGCCTACGTGCGGACGGAGAACTGGCACCCCTTTCTCCCCTTCGGGTGGCCCGGCGTGCTGAAGGGCGCCTCGTACGTGTTCTTCGCGTACATCGGGTTCGACTCCGTCTCGACGCACGCCGAGGAGGCGCGGAACCCGCAGCGCGACGTCCCGATCGGGATCATGGCGTCGCTCGGGCTCTGCACCGTGCTCTACATCCTGGTCGCGGCCGTGCTGACCGGCATGGTGCCGTACACCCAGATCAACATCGACGCGCCGGTGGCGGGCGCGTTCGCCTCACGCGGGCTTCCGGTGGCCGTCTTCTTCATCTCGCTCGGCGCGGTGGTCGGGATCACGAGCGTGCTGCTCGTGCTGCTCCTCTCCCAGGCACGCGTCCTCCTCGCGATGGCGCGCGACGGGCTCATCCCCCGGGACTTCTTCGGCGCCGTCCACCCGCGCTTCCGCACGCCGCACAAGGCGACCATCCTGACCGGCGTGCTGGTCGCGACGGTCGCCGCGCTCTTCCCGCTCCGGATCCTCGCCGAGCTCGTGAACATCGGCACGCTGATGGCCTTCGTGATCGTGTGCGCCGCCGTGCTGGTCATGCGCCGCACGAACCCGCAGCTCCCGCGCCCCTTCCGCACGCCGCTCGTCCCCTTCGTCCCGATCGCCGGCATGCTGATGAACTCCTGGATGATGTACGGGCTCGGCTGGGAGAACTGGGTCCGGCTGTTCGTGTGGCTCGTGGTCGGCCTGGTGATCTACGTCACCTACGGCCGCCATCGGAGCACGATGGCCGTGCA
>CAZLYE010000214.1:0-2796 GCA_964562865.1 uncultured Binatia bacterium (SeqCode)
ACGACCACGTCGGCCATCTCGCGCGGCAGGGTATCGGGGTGACCGCGTCCGTCTGGAACGGCGCGGACGCCCGACGTGTCGGCCGTCCCGCGCGCGGGCTCCGTGCGCGGCTCGAGCGGTGGCGGACGCGGGTCGCGGGTGCCATCGCCGCCACGGTCGCGGCGCCGGAGGGCGCCGTCCTCCGCGCGCTCGTGGTCGGCGACGAGGGCGGGATCGACCCTCGCCTCCGCGACGCCTTCACGCGCGCGGGCGTCGTCCACATCCTCTCGATCTCGGGACTACACGTCGGGCTCGTCGCCGGCGCGTCGTTCGCGCTCGCGCGCTGGGTCCTCGGCCGGAGCGAGCGCCTGCTCCTCGGCGTCGACGTCGACCGCGTGGCGGCCGTGCTCGGCCTCGGCCCGGTCGCGGTCTACACGGCGCTCGCCGGCCTCGGGGTCGCGACGCTCCGGTCGGCGATCATGGTCGCGGCAGCCGTCGTCGCCGCGCTGCTCGGCCGGCGCGCCGACGTGCTCCGCACGCTGACGCTCGCGGCGCTCCTCCTGGCACTCGCCTGGCCGGGATCGCCGCTCGAGATCGCGTTCCAGCTCTCGTTCGTCTCGGTCGCCGCCATCGTGTGCGGGACGCGGCGGCTCGCGCGGGACGCGCCTCGAGCGGGCTGGCGGGCACGGGTCCGCGACGTCGTGCTCGTCTCGCCGTGTGCGGTCGTCGGCACGGCGCCGCTCACGGCGTGGCACTTCCACCAGGTCTCGCTCGTCGGCGTGCTCGCGAATCCCGCCGTCGTGCCGATCTTCGGGTCCGCGGTCGTCGTGCCCGGTCTCGTCGGTGCTCTCGTGGAGCCGGTCGCGCCGGGCGCGGCGTCGGCGCTGTTCCGGGTCGCGGGGCTCGTCCTCCGTCCGGGCATCTGGCTCGTCGAGCGCCTCGCGCACCCCGCGTGGGCGGCGCTCGACGTGCCGATCCCGTCGCTCCTCGAGCTCGCGCTCGCGTACGCGGTGCTCGGCGCCGCCGTGCTCCTCCCGCGGAGGGGAGCGCGCGTCGTCATCGCCGTCGCGCTCGCGGCGATCGCCCTGGACGCCGCCTGGTGGACGCAGGAGCGGTTCGCGTCGCGGACGACCCGCATCACGTTCCTCGACGTCGGGCAGGGCGACGCCGCGGTGGCGGAGCTGCCCGGCGGTCGCGTGGTCGTCGTCGACGCGGGCGGCTTCCCGGGCGGCGACTTCGATACGGGCGCCGCGGTCGTCTCGCCCTTCCTCCTGTCGCGGAAGATCCTGCGCGTCGACGCGCTCGCGATGACGCACGCGCATCCGGACCACTCCGGAGGGCTGCCGCATCTCCTCGCACACCATCGGCCGCGGGAGTTCTGGTGGACGGGTGTGCCCGGCGACGGGGTCGAGTGGGAGCGCCTCCAGGCGGCGCTCGCCGCGAGCGGTGCCCGCGTCCGCGTGCTCGCGCGCGGCGCCCCGCTGCCCGGGTTCGCGCGCGGCGTCGTCGTCCTCCACCCACCGCCCGACGCGGGCCGGATGTCGCTCAACGACTCGTCCCTGACGCTCCGCGTCCCGATCGGCCCGACCGCCGCCCTCCTCACGGGCGACGTCGAGGCGTGGGCCGAGACCCGACTCCTGGACGACCCCGCCACCCTCCGGGCCGACGTCCTCAAGGTCCCCCACCACGGCAGCCGCACGTCGAGCACCCCCGCCTTCGTCGCCGCCGTCGCCCCCCGCCTCGCCATCATCTCCGTCGGCGCCGACAACCGCTACCGCCTACCATCCCGCGAGATCGAATCGCGCTACCGCGCGTCCAACACCTGCGTCCTCCGCACCGACCGCTGCGGCGCAATCGCGATCACGACCGACGGCACGACACTCACCGTCCAGACATACCGCCCGAACTGCGGCTGCTAGATACGGACGGGCGCGACCGACGTGGCGCCCGCGCGAGGCACCGCAGAATCAATCACGCGCGAGCCGGGCGAGGCTTCGCCGAGCCCGGCGTGGGGTCTGGGGGCACCGGAAGCGCGCAGGGCGCGAACCGCCCGAGCACTGGACGGGCCCCCAGGAGAGTCATGCCGCGCGCGTCAGGCCATGGCGGAGGGCGTACATGACGAGCCCCACGCGATCGCGCACCCCGAGCTTCTGGAAGATGTTCGTGAGATGCGTCTTCACCGTCCGCTCGCTGATCGTGAGCGTATTCCCCACTTCCTTGTTCTTGTAGCCGGACGCGACCAGCCGGACGATCTCGAGCTCGCGCTCGGTGAGGCCGTTCTCGTCGCGCGGGGCGGCCGTCGCGTTCTCGGGCCCGAGGTGCGAGAGCTCCTCGACCAGCGCCGTCGCCATCCGCGGGTCGACCCACACCTGGCCGCCGCAGACGGTATGGATGGCCTGCATGAGCGTCTGCCGCGCGGAATCCTTCAGGATGACTCCCTTCGCGCCGAGCTTGAACGCTCGGACGTGCTCCTCCTTCTCGTCGCACGCCGTGAGGACGAGGACCTGCGTCCGCGGGCTGATGCGCAGCACGGCCGGCACGGCATCGAGGCCGCTCCCCTGCGGCATCCGGATGTCGAGGAGGAGGACGTCGGGCCGGGTCTGCCAGATCAGCTCGACGATGTCCTCGGCGTTCTCGGCGTCCGCGACCACCTCGATGTCGTCCTCCATCTCGAGGATCGTGCGGAGGCCCTCGCGGAAGAGCGTGTGATCGTCGACGATGACGACGCGTTGCTTGCGATGGACTCCGGTCATCGTTGCCCCCCCTGGTCGCTGAGACGGGCCCCGCCGGAGACCGGGATCATCAGCGAGATCTCGG
>CAZLYE010000215.1:0-4276 GCA_964562865.1 uncultured Binatia bacterium (SeqCode)
GACATCAAGGCCTCGCCAAAGGAGCTCTCCTACACCGAGGAGGTGGAGGAGCTGAACGCGAGGCTCGACCGCGGCGTGCGAGATTACCGCGTGCCGGCGGGTCTGCAGGTGGACGTGGAGTACTATCGCGCCGGGCTGGACATCTTCTTCCGCGGCGCGCTCCACGGACAGGTCGTCGGGACGTGCGCGCGGTGTGCCGAGGACTACGCCTTCGGGCTCGACCATCCGTTCGTCTTCGTCCTGACGCCGCGTGCGGCCGCCGCCGAGCCCGCGCGCCTCACGCCGGACGACATGGCCCTCAGCTACTACGAGGGCGAGGAGATCGATCTCACGCCGCTCGTGCACGAGCAGATCATCCTCGCCCTGCCGACGCGGCCGCTGTGCGGCGAGGCCTGCCGGGGCCTCTGTCCGCGCTGCGGCGCCAACCTGAACGCCGGCGGCTGCGGATGTCCCGCAGCGCCGGCCGACCCGCGCTTCGCGGTGCTGCACGCGCTCCGGCGCGAGAAGTGACCCGGCGCAGAGGAGGAAGCTCGCATGGCCGTACCCAAGCGCCGGACCTCGGCATCGAAGCGCGACAAACGTCGCGCGCACGACGCCCTCACGCCACCCCACGTGATCGCGTGCCCGCAGTGCGGTGAGCCGACGCTGCGCCACCGGGCGTGCCCGCATTGCGGGACGTACCGCGGGCGCAAGGTCGTCGAGACCGAGGAAGCCTGAGACCCGGTCCGGACGTCTCGCCTGGCGGTCCGCAGGCACGATGAGCGCCGTCGTCGTCTGCCTGTTTCCGGGCCAGGGCTCGCAGCGCGTCGGCATGGGCCGCGACCTCGCCGCGACGTTCCCCGTCGCGCGGCGCACCTTCGAGGAGGCGGACGAACGGCTGGCGACGGGCCTGTCCCGGCTCTGCTTCGAGGGGCCCGAGGACGAGCTGGTCCGGACGGAGCACGCCCAGCCCGCGATCCTGACGGCGAGCGTTGCGGCGTACCGCGTCCTCGCGGAGACCGCGGGGCTCCGGCCGGCCGCGGTGAGCGGGCACAGTCTCGGGGAATGGTCGGCGCTCGTCGCTGCGGGCGCGCTCACGCTGGGCGACGCGGTGGCGGGCGTCCGCGAGCGCGGGCGTCTGATGCAGCAGGCGGTGCCGGTCGGCGAGGGCGCCATGGCGGCCGTCCTCGGGCTCGACGCCGAGGCGGTCGGCGCGCTCTGTACCGAGGCCGCGGGCGGCGACGTGGTCGTGCCCGCCAACTTCAACGGCGGCGGGCAGGTGGTGGTGGCCGGCCACGCGCGGGCGGTCGATCGCTTCGTCGCGCTCGCGGCGGCGCGAGGCGGCCGGGCGCAGCGGCTCCCGGTGAGCGGACCGTTTCACAGCCCGCTCATGGCGCCGGCGGCCGACGGCGTCGCGCGCTTCCTGCGCTCGGTCGAGTTCCACACGCCGAGGATCCCCGTCGTGACGAGCGTGGAGGCGCGTCCGGTCGGCGACGCGGACGAGCTGCCCGGCCTCCTCGTCCGGCAGCTGACCGCCCCGGTGCGCTGGGAGGAGACCGTCCGGCGGCTCGCCGGCCTCGGAGCGACGGTCGCGATCGAGACCGGACCCGGCCGGGTCCTCTCTGGGCTCGCCCGGCGGATCGCCCCGTCGCTGGTGACCGTCCCGGCGGGTGACGTCCCCGGGATCGAACGGGCGCGGGAGGTTCTGGCGTCGTGACGCGCGAGCTCGAGGGACAGGTCGCCTTCGTGACGGGGGGGTCGCGGGGGATCGGGCGTGCGGTCGCTCGGCGGCTCGCCGCGGGAGGCGCCCGGGTGGTGGCGGGCTACCTCGAGAACGGGGCGGCCGCGGAGGAGACCGTGCGCCTGATCGCCGCCGAGGGCGGCTCGGCGACGGCCGTCGGCTTCGACGTCGGCGACGCCGAGGCCGCGCGCGCCGCGGTGCAGAACGTCGTTGACCGACACGGTCGGCTTGATATTCTCGTCAACAACGCGGGGGTTTCGGCCGATGCGCTGGTCCTGCGCCTGCGGGAGGAGGACTGGGAGCGCGTCCTGCGGACCAACCTCACGGGGGTGTTCCACTGTACCAAAGCCGCACTCCGTGCCATGGTCCGCGCCCGGTACGGGAGGATCGTCAATCTCACCTCGGTGGTGGCGGAGATGGGTAACGCGGGACAGGCGGCCTACGGAGCGGCGAAAGCGGGCGTGACCGGGTTCACGAAGTCGCTGGCGCGCGAGATCGCCTCGCGGGGCATCACCGTGAACGCCGTCGCCCCCGGGTTCGTCGAGACCGACATGACCGCGGCGCTCGGCGACGAGCAGAAGGCGTTCTACACGAACGTGATCCCGGCCGGCCGGATCGCCGCACCCGAGGAGGTCGCCGCCGCGGTGGCGTTCCTCGCCTCGCCGACGGCGGGGTACGTCACGGGGCAGGTGCTGCACGTCAACGGCGGCCTCTACATGTGAGAGGGCGAGAGCCAGGAGGAGCGTGATGGGATCGAGCGTGGAGCAGAAGGTGAAGGAGATCATCTGCGAGCAGCTCGGCGTGAGCGAGGAGGAGGTCACGCCAGAGGCGTCCTTCATCGAGGACCTCGGGGCGGACTCGCTCGACATCGTGGAGCTGGTGATGGCCCTGGAGGAGGAGTACGACATGGAGATCTCGGACGAGGAAGCCGAGAAGATCCGGACCGTGCAGGACGTCGTCAACTACATCGAGAGCCACAAGTAGGCGGATGCCGGGGGTGACCGTGATCGCGGCCGACCACGGCGGGGTCGAGCTGAAGGACGCACTCGCGGCCGATCTCCGCGAGCGTGGAATCGAGGTCCGCGATCTCGGGACGACGGGGCCCGGGTCCGTCGACTATCCTGACTTCGCCCGGGCGGTGGCCGAGCGCGTGTCCCGTGGCGAGGCCGACCGCGGCGTACTCATGTGCACGAACGGCATCGGGATGAGCATCGCGGCGAACAAGTTCCCCGGCGTCCGCGCCGCCCTCGTGCGGGACGCCACCGAGGCGCGCATGGCGCGCGAGCACAACGACGCCAACGTGCTCGTCCTCGGCGGCGGGATGGTCGGCAGGTTCCTCGGGCGTGAGCTCCTCCGGATCTTCCTGGAGACGCCCTTCGCCGGCGGACGCCACCAGCGGCGCGTGGACAAGATCGCCGAGATCGAGCGCGACCTCGGCCTCGGGCGTCCGCGGGGGGCGTTGCGATGACGTCGGCCCTCGAGCGGACCGACCCGGCCGTGTGGGCCGCCCTCCAGCGCGAGACCGAGCGCCAGGAGCACAACCTCGAGCTCATCGCCTCCGAGAACATGGTGAGCGAGGCGGTCCTCGAGGCGCAGGGCTCGATCCTCACCAACAAGTACGCCGAGGGGTATCCGGGCAAGCGGTACTACGGCGGCTGCGAGTTCGTCGACGAGGTGGAGACGCTCGCGATCGAGCGCGCGAAGGTGCTGTTCGGGGCCGAGGCGGCGAACGTCCAGCCGCACTCCGGCTCGCAGGCCAACATGTGCGTCTACTTCTCGCAGCTGAAGGTCGGCGACACGATCCTCGCGATGAACCTCGCGCACGGCGGCCACCTGACGCACGGGAATCCGGTCAACTTCTCCGGGAAGTTCTTCCGGGTGGTGCCGTACGGCGTCCGCGAGTCCGACGGGCGCATCGACCTCGACCAGGTGCGCGACCTCGCCCGGCGCGAGCGGCCGAAGATGATCGTGGTGGGGCACTCGGCCTACCCGCGCGCCATCGACTTCGCCCCGTTCCGCGCCGTCGCCGACGAGGTCGGCGCGACGGTGTTCGCGGACATGGCGCACTTCGCCGGGCTCGTGGCCGCGGACCTCCATCCCTCGCCCATCCCGCACTGCGAGTTCGTCACCACCACCACGCACAAGACGCTTCGCGGCCCGCGCGGCGGGATGATCCTCTTCCGCCGGGCGTACGAGAAGAGCATCAACGCGTCGGTCTTCCCGGGGAATCAGGGCGGGCCGCTCATGCACGTGATCGCGGCAAAGGCCGTCGCGTTCCACGAGGCCGCCACGCCGGCGTTCCGCGAGTACCAGAAGCAGATCGTCGCCAACGCGAAGGCGCTCGCCGAGGGGCTCCTCCGGCGCGGGTTCCGCCTGCTCACCGGCGGCACCGACAACCATCTCATGATGCTCGATCTCCGCGGCACCGAGATCACGGGCAAGCTCGCCGAGGAGACGCTCGGGAAGGCGCGCATCACGGTCAACAAGAACGCGATCCCGAACGACCCGCGCCCCCCGTTCGTGGCGAGCGGCGTCCGCATCGGGACGCCGGCGGTG
>CAZLYE010000216.1:0-3718 GCA_964562865.1 uncultured Binatia bacterium (SeqCode)
GAGAAGCTCGGCTACAAGGTGCGCGAGGCCGAGCTCGCGAAGGTGCCCGTCGTCGCGGTCGTGGGCGAGCGGGAGGCGGCGGCGGGGACGGTCGCGCCGCGAGGCGCGGGCCCCGGCGGGGCCGCGCTGCCGCTGGACGAATTCGTCGCACGCACCGTCGCCGAGGCGGCCGTGCCGGGAGGTGCTCCATAGCCAAGGTCGAGGACAAAACCCGCGTCAACAACCAGATCCGCTCGCGACAGGTGCGCGTCATCGACGCCGACGGAGCGCAGCTCGGCGTCATGGCCCCGGAGGAGGCGCTCCGCGTCGCCCAGCAGCGAGAGCTCGACCTGGTCGAGGTCGCGCCCACCGCGAGTCCGCCGGTCTGCCGCATCATGGACTACGGCAAGTACCGGTACACCCAGAAGAAGAAGGCTCAGGAGTCTCGCAAGAAATCCGCCGCCGTGGTGCTGAAGGAAGTGAAGGTGGGTTCGCAGACGAGCAATCACGACGTCGACTTCAAGGTCGGGCACATCCGGTCCTTCCTCGGCGAGGGCCACCGGGTGAAGGTCTCCGTGTTCTTCCGCGGCCGCTCGATCACGCATCCGGAGCTCGGGAGGGCGATGCTCGACCGCATCGCGGAGAAGGTCTCGGACGTCGCGAGCGTCGAGCAGCCGCCGCGGATGGAGGGCCGGAGCATGTCCATGATGCTCATAGCCAAGTAGGAAGGGGAGTCATGCCGAAGTTGAAGACGAGCCGGGGCGCGGCCAAGCGCTTCAAGGTCACGGCCAAGGGCAAGGTGAAGCGCCGGCGCGGCTATCTGCGCCACATCCTCTCGACGAAGACGCGCAAGCAGAAGCGGCACCTGCGGAAGGCCGCGCTCGTCGACAAGTCGAACGAGAAGGCGATCAAGCGTCTTCTCCCCTACCTCTAGGAGTCGAACCGATGCCACGCGCAAAGGGCGGCGCGAAGACGCGCCGGCGGCACAAGAAGACGATGAAGCAGGCGAAGGGGTACGTCGGCGGTCGCCGCAAGACGTACCGCCAGGCGCGCGAGACTGTCGAGCGCGGCCTCACCTACGCCTACCGGGACCGCAAGCAGCACAAGCGCGAGATCCGCTCGCTCTGGATCGTGCGCATCAACGCCGCCGCACGGGCCAACGGGCTCTCGTACAGCAGGCTCGTCGCCGGCCTGCGTGCGGCGGGGATCGAGGTCGACCGGAAGATCCTGGCCGCGCTCGCGCTCGACGACCCGCAGGCCTTCGCCGAGATCGCGGGAGTCGCCCGGGTGCGTACCGCGGCCACGGCGTAGTCGTTGCGCGCCGAGCTCGCACAGCTCCGGGAGGCGGCGCTCGCCGAGATCGCCGCCTGCCGGACCGGGGCGGAGCTCGAGGCGATCCGTGTCCGCCTCCTCGGCCGCAAGGGGTCGCTCAACGCGATCCTCCGCGGCCTGGGCTCGCTCTCCGCCGCGGAGCGTCCCGCGATGGGGGCGCTCGCCAACGAGGTGAAGGACGCGATCGTGGCTGCGCTGTCCGAGCGGGACGGGCACCTCTCCACTGAACGGCTCCGTCGCTCGCTCAGCGAGGACCGCATCGACGTGACGGTGCCCGGCCGCGCGCGCCCGCGCGGCCGCGTCCATCCGCTCCGGCAGACCGAGCAGGACATCGTCGACATCTTCGTCGCGATGGGGTTCCGCGTCGCCGAGGGACCCGAGATCGAGGACGACGAGCACAACTTCGGCGCGCTCAACTTCCCCCCCGATCACCCGGCGCGCGACACGCAGGACACCATGTTCGTCGCGGCCGGTGACGACGCGCTCCTGCGGACCCACACGTCGCCCGTCCAGATCCGCGTCATGCGGTCTACGCCGCCGCCTTTCCGCGTGATCGCGCCCGGGACGGTCTACCGCCGCGACGAGCTCGATCCGACGCACTCGCCGATGTTCCATCAGGTCGAGGGATTCATGGTCGCGGAGCACGTGAGCTTCGCCGACCTGAAGGGCGTGCTCGTGGAGTTCCTCCGGCGCTTCTTCGGGCCCGCGACGCGCGCGCGGTTCCGGCCGAGCTTCTTCCCGTTCACGGAGCCGAGCGCCGAGGTCGACATAGCGTGCGCGTCATGTGCGGGGAAGCCGGATCCCGCGTGCCGCATCTGTCACGGCGACGGTTGGCTCGAGATCCTCGGCGCGGGAATGATCCACCCGAACGTCCTGCGCGCGGGCGGCCTCGATCCGGAGCAGGTGCAGGGCTTCGCCTTCGGGATGGGGACCGACCGGCTCACGCTCCTCCGCTACGGCCTCGACGACCTCCGGCTGCTCTTCGACAACGACCTCCGCTTCCTCGGCCAGTTCCCCGCCTGATGCGCATCCCGCTCTCCTGGCTCGCCGAGTTCGTCTCGTGGAGCGGCACGCCGGCCGTGCTCGCCGAGCGCCTGACGATGTGCGGGCTCAAGGTCGAGCGGATCGAGGAGGTCGGCCGGCTCGACTCGCGCATCCGGGTCGCGCGCCTCGTCACGGTCGATGCGCATCCCGACGCCGACCGCGTGCGCGTCTGCCGCGTCGACGTCGGGACCGGCGGCGCGGTCACGGTCGTCTCGGGAGCACCGGGGCTCGCGGCAGGGCAGCTCGTGGCCGCGGCACTTCCCGGCGCGCGGCTCGCCGACGGCGGCGAGACGTCGCCGGTCACGGTCCGCGGCGTCGAGTCGGCCGGCGTCCTCTGCTCCGAGGCGGAGCTCGGCCTCGGCGACGACGCGAGCCAGGTGCTGGTCCTTCCGGACGACGTGGCCCCCGGCACGCCGCTCGCCGAGCTGGCCGGCGTCGCGGACACGGTGCTCGAGGCCGAGGTGACGCCGAACCGCGGCGACTGGCTCTCGATCCTCGGCGTCGCGCGCGAGGTGGCCGCCGTCACGGGCGGGCGCCTGCGACATCCCCGTCCGCGCCCGCGCGAGTCCGGCGTCCCCGCGGCGCAGGCGGTGAGCGTGCGCGTGGACGTGCCGGACCTCTGCGGGCGCTACTGCGCCCGTGTCGTCCGCGGCGTGCGGGTCGTCCCCTCGCCGCTCTGGATCCGTCTCCGGCTCCGGCGGGCCGGGATGCGCGCGATCAACGCCATCGTCGACGCGACCAACTACGTCATGCTCGAACGCGGCCAGCCGCTCCACGCCTTCGACCACGAGCGGATCGCGAAGGGACGCATCGTCGTGCGGCGCGCCGCCGCCGGCGAGCGCCTCGTGACGCTCGACGGCGTCGAGCGCCAGCTCGAGCCGAGCGACCTCGCGATCGCGGACGCGAGCGGGCCGATCGCGCTCGCGGGCGTCATGGGGGGCGAGCACTCGGAGGTGACCGCAGAGACGCGCGTCGTGGTCCTCGAGAGCGCGTTCTTCGCGCCGCCGGCCGTGCGGCGGACGAGCCGGCGCCTCGCGCTCCCGTCGCAGGCCGCGTACCGGTTCGAGCGCCGGGTCGATCCGGTGATGGTCCCGGAGGCCCTGGACGCGGTCGCGACGCTCATCGCACGCCTCGCGGGCGGCAAGGTCGCGCCCGGGATCGTCGAAGACGCGACGGGCCTTGCCCGGCTCGCGCCGCCGGCGATCCGTCTCCGCCCGCGCCGCGTCGTCTCGCTCCTCGGCACGACGCTCGCGCGCCGCGACGTCGCGCGCCACCTCCGGTCGCTCGGTGCGACCACCCGGACCGAGGCCGAGGCGCTGGTCGTAACGCCGCCGTCCTACCGGGGCGACCTGCAGATCGAAGA
>CAZLYE010000217.1:0-3050 GCA_964562865.1 uncultured Binatia bacterium (SeqCode)
CGCCTGGAAGCGGAGCGCGGCGCGCAGCGGCGCCGCGCCCGGCGCGGCGACACCCTCGAGCGGCGCCGCGAAGCGGACCGTCCCCTCGTAGAGCAGGAACTCCTTCGCGCCGCCGAACGCGAGCCGGCGCGCGTCCGGCGCGGGATACTCGACGTCCCCCGCGTGCACGCCCTCCGGCGGCGTCAGCGTGACGGTCGTCGGGACGAGGAACTCATCGCGCGGCGCGTGCGAGTTCACGTGCCATCCCGCCGCGATCGTCGCCTCGACCTCCGCCCGCCCAGCCGTCGCCGTCAACCGCGCCCGAACGACATCGTCGTCCGCCGCCGCAACGGACGCGATCACCACCAGCCCCACGAAGGCCAGCACCGTTCCGCGAGCCATCCCGTTCAGCGGCAGGATGCCGAAACGTACCCGACGGCGCGTACGGGGCGCGGGGCGCGGGGGGTCCCCCGCGCCCCGCGCCCCGTAACCCGACGCCCGTGTACGCTCTCCCCCATCCCGCTAGCGGAGCCGGCGAAGGTTCGCGGACCGAGGCGGCGCCGAGCTGAGGGTCGGTGCGTCGAGCGTCAGCGGCACCGACTCGACGATCTCGAGCCCGTATCCGGGGAGGCTCACGAGCCGGAGCGGGCGGTTGGTGAGCCAGCGTATCTTCCCGACACCCACGTCGCGCAGGATCTGCGCGCCGATGCCGAACTCGCGGAAGTTCGTGAGCCACGAGCCGAGCGCCGTGCTCGGCGCGCGCGCGTTGTCGCCGCGGGCGTCGGAGAAGAGGTCGAGGCCCCGGCCGTCGCGGCGCAGGTAGAGGATCACGCCCTTTCCCTCGGCGGCGATCCGCTCCATCGCCTTCTGGAGGAGGCTCCGCGTGTCGCGCTCACGGTAGCCGAAGACGTCGCCGGGAAGGTACTCGAGGTGCGGGCGCACGAGGACGGGCTCGTCGGCGCGGATATCGCCCTTCACCAGCACGAGGTGCTCCGCCTCGTCGACGTCGGTCGTGTAGACGAGCGCCCGGAACTCGCCCCCGTGCCGCGTGGTGATGCGGGCCTCGGCGGTCCGGTGCACGAGCGAGTCGTGGCGGCTCCGGTACTCGATCAGGTCGGCGACGGTCGCGATCTTGAGCCCGTGCTCGCCCGCGAAGCGCTCGAGGTCCGGCAGTCGCGCCATCGTGCCGTCCTCGCGCAGGATCTCGCAGATGACGCCCGCGGGCGCGAAGCCCGCGAGACGCGCGAGGTCGATCGCCCCCTCCGTCTGCCCGGTGCGCACCAGCACCCCGCCCCGCCGTGCACGGAGGGGGAAGATGTGCCCGGGCGTGACGACGTCGGCGGGCGTCGCGTCGGGACGGATCGCGGTGCGGATGGTCGTGGCCCGGTCGATCGCCGAGATGCCGCGGCCGATGCCCTGGCGTGCGTCGATGGAAACCGTGAACGCCGTGCCGAGCGGCGCACGGTTCTCGCTCACCATCATCGGGAGGCCGAGCTGGTCGCACCGCTCCTCGGTGAGCGACAGGCAGACGAGGCCCCGGCCGTGCGTCGCCATGAAGTTGATGTGCTCGGCCGTGACGCGCTCCGCGGCGACGCAGAGATCGCCCTCGTTCTCGCGATCCTCGTCGTCCATGAGGATGATCATGCGGCCGGCGCGGATCTCGGCGAGCGCCTCCTCGATCCCGACCACGTACGGGCTCTGCCGGCGAGGGGCCATCGGCGAGGAGATGATAGACGCGCGCGCCGGGCGAGGCCAGCCCGGCCGGCTGCGATTCAGTCCGGCGCCGCCAGCGCCGGCGGGGAGGCCGGCTCGGCGAAGACGACGGTCCTCCAGGCGATCGCCGCGAGCACCACGGCCGCGCCGAGCAGCGCGAACCGGCTGGGGATCTCGCCGAGGAGCACGAACACCCAGATCGGGTTGGCGATCGGCTCGAGCATGCCGACCAGCGAGGCGTGGGTCGCGCGGACGTGACGGAGGCCGCGGAGGAAGAGCACGTAGGCTCCGGCGAGCTGGCAGGTGCCGAGTAGGACGAGGATCGCGCCGGAGCGCGCGTCGATGCCCGGCGCACCGAGCACGAACGGGGCCAGCATGGCGGCCACGAGCACGTTGCCGTACGTCACCGCCGCCTGGGCAGCCGTGCCGGGGTCGCGCCGGAGGAGCAGGACGACGCCCGCGAAGAAGATCCCCGAGGCGAGCGCGACGACGTCGCCCGCCCGGCCGCGCGCGTCGAATCGACCCACGAAGAAGAGCGCCATCCCGCCGAGCGCGACGGCGATCGCCACCGCGTCGCCCGCACGGTACCGCTCGCCGACGACGAGCGGCGCGAGGAGGAGCACCCAGACGACGCCGCTGTACTGCAGGAAGATCGCGTTGGCCGCCGTCGTCCACTTGGTCGCGACCACGAACGACGTGAGGCAGCCAGCGTAGCAGACGACCGTCGCGAGGAAGACCGGCCGCCGCGACGGCCGCGGCCGGAACAGGACGAGCAGCGTGAGCGCGGCGACCGCCGATCGATAGCAGGCCACCTTCAGCGGCGGGGCCGCGACGGCCTTGATGCCGACGCCGCCGGTCGACCAGAGAAGCGCCGCGCCCGCGATCGCGAGCACACCGCGGCGCTCCGCGCTCACTCGACCGTGACGCTCTTCGCCAGGTTCCGGGGCTGGTCCACGTCGGTGCCGCGATAGACCGCCACGTGGTAGGCGAGGAGCTGGAGCGGGATCGTCATCAGGATCGGGCTCAGGAGCTCGTTCGTGCGCGGGACGGTCAGCACGTCGGAGGTGATCTCGGCGAGCTCCGGCGCGTCACCGTCGGTCAGCACGACGAGCCGCCCGCCGCGCGACTCGACCTCCTTCAGGTTCGAGAGCGTCTTCTGGAAGACCGCGTCGCGCGGGATCAGCACGACCACCGGCATCTGCTCGTTGATGAGCGCGATCGGACCGTGCTTCATCTCGCCGGCCGGATAGCCCTCGGCGTGGATGTAGGAGATCTCCTTCAGCTTGAGGGCGCCCTCGAGCGCGACCGGGTAGTTCACGCCACGGCCGAGGTACAGGAAGTCGGACACGTTGCCGTAG
>CAZLYE010000218.1:0-3451 GCA_964562865.1 uncultured Binatia bacterium (SeqCode)
GAGATTGATGATGCGGAACGTCGTACCATACCGCCGGTGCGGCAGGCGGAACCAATCGGCGAGCACGTGATCCTCGGCGACCCGGTTCAGCACGCCGTTGGAGCCCACGATCGCCGTGTTGACGGCACCTGCCAGGATGAGGAAGCCCACGACGACGACGAATGCCCGAAGCCCGAGTCGCACCGACAGCGGCCCCACTACGTACATCGCCAGCCCGCCGACGAGGTTGTCGCTGTAGCTCGCCATGCGCACGTCGTCCGGGATGATCATGACCGCAAAGAACGACACGAGGCCGGTCGTGAGCAGCGTGAAGACGAAGATGACGAGCCCCGCACGGATCAGGTTCGGCACCTTCGGGTATGCGATTTCACGGTTCACCTGCGCGAGCGATTCCTCGCCGCTCATGGCGAGAATCGAGTGTCCGAAGGCGATGAGGATTCCGATCGCGCCGATCCGCTTCCCCCACCCGGTGCCGCCGAGCCAGCCGAGCGCCTCGTCGCTGAAGTGGAGCTCGAACGGCGGCAGCGTCGCCCCTCGAATCCAGATCGTGACGGCGCACCAGGCAACGATCACGACCACCATGACCGTCGTGACCGCCATGATCTTCATCGCCTTGTCGCTCGACTCCTCGATGCCGAGGATGTTCTGCCGCCAGAAGTAGAGGGTGATCGCGACGGCGATCACGGCCGAGCCCGCGGCGGTGGGGATCGTGACGGGGACGTGCACGATCGCGAGCAGCTCGTTCACGAGCCCGACGATGTACTGCCCGGCGGAGACCCCGCTGATCGGGCCGGTCAGCACGTAGTCGAACATCAGGGCGGAGACGGACAGCTTGGCGAGCGTCCCTCCCATCGCCTCCTTCACCACGCGGTAGACGCCGCCCCGCACGAACATCGCGCACGACTCGATGTAGACGCCGCGCACGGCGTACGAGAACAGCATGACGCCGAGGATGTACCAGGGCGCGGCCTTGCCGACCGCCTGCTCGACGATGCCGCCGATGTAGTAGGCCGTCGACGCGAGGTCGCAGAGCACGATGGCGGCCGCGCGCCAGAACGAGATGAAGACGAGCATCGCCGTCGTGACGACGATGATCCGCGGCCGCGTCGTGGCGACCGCGCGGGCCGGCTCGGGAGTGGCCACGATCGCCCGGGGTTACGCCGCTCGCGCCCGGACCGTCCGCTGCTCGGCCTCGCGGAGCGCGTCCAGGACCGCCCCGGCGTCCGGGGCGTCCATGAGCCGGACCCGGCAGCGCTCGTCGGTCAGGAGACGCGAGGCGGCGGCAAGGAGCTTCAGATGCGCGCCGGGCTGCTCGGCGGGCACGACCAGGAGGAGGAAGAGGTGAGTCGGCTTGCCGTCGTGCGATTCGCAGTCGACGCCCGCCGCACTCCGGCCGAGCGCGGCGACCATGCGCGGCACGCCCTCGAGCCGTGCGTGCGGGATGGCCACCCCGTCGACGAGCGCCGTGCTCACCTGGCGCTCGCGCTCCCGGAGCGCGGTCACGAGCCGTCCGTGGTCGATCTCCGGGTGGCACGCGGCGAGCCGCATCGCGAGCGCCTCCATCACCTCGTCCTTGCCGCGCGCTGCGAGGGCGGGAAGCACGAGCTCTGCCGTCAGATAGTCCGAGACCTGCATTGTGCGAGGTGCTCCTGCAGGTTGCATACCGCCGTCCCCGCGACGGCCCGCCGCGGTTTCTGCGGGTCACCCGGCGTGGGTGTCCTGCAAGGTGCAAGATGGTATTGCGATTTGCAGTAACGCCCCGCCGGGCGGCTTGACCGCCCCGGCCAGGCGGCCTATCGAGGCGCGCGACGATGTCCGCACGCGTGGCCGGTGACGACCCGGGCGTCCGGCTCCTCATCGCCGCGAGCCTCGTGATCCTCGCCGGCCTCGCGTGGGCCTGGACCGTCGCCATGGCGGCCATGCCCGAATGCCACCGCATCGGGCTCTCCTCCTTCGTCCTCATGTGGACGGTGATGATGGCCGCGATGATGTTCCCGGCGGTGATCCCGGTCGTGCTCGCGTTCGTCGGCCTCAGGCGGAGCCGGGGCGGGAGCACGGCGCTCGCGGCCGTGCTCTTCGTCGCCGGCTACCTGGTGGTCTGGGGCCTCCTCGCCCTCCCGGCGCAGGCGCTCCTGACGGCGGCGTCACGCGCCACCGCCGCGGTGCCCGGGCTGGCACGGGCGGGCGGCGTCATTCTGGTGGCGTGCGGCATCTACCAGCTCACCCCTCTCAAGGACGCCTGCCTCCGCCACTGCCGCGTGCCGCATCTTTTCCTCGGCCACCACTGGCGCGACGGCGCGGCCGGCGCGCTCGTCCTCGGCGCGCACCATGGGCTCTACTGCGCCGGCTGCTGCGCGTCGATCATGGTGGTGCTACTGGTGGTGGGCGTGATGAACGTCGCGTGGATGGTCGCCCTGAGCGCGCTCATCTTCCTGGAGAAGGTGCTGCCTGCGGGGGGCGCGGTGGGACGGCTCGCCGGGATCGCGCTCTGCGCGGGCGGCATCGTCCGCATGCTCGGGTGAAACGGGGGACACGATGGCGAAAGGCAAGGGCGACGGGGAGACGGAGAGGGTCGACCGCTGGAACCTGAAGGTCGACTACGTCGAGACCTGCAACTGCAACTTCGGCTGCCCGTGCAACTTCAGCGGCTTCCCGACCGACGGCTTCTGCGAGGCGCTCGTCGGCTACCACATCCGGCAGGGGCGCTCCGGGCGGACGAAGCTCGACGGCCTCGACGTGATCTACGCCGCGGCGTGGCCGAAGGCGATCCACCAGGGCGGCGGGACGCTCCGGCTCTACGTCTCCGAGTCGGCGAAGCCCGAGCAACGCGACGCGCTCGTCCGCATCTTCTCGGGCCGCGCGAAAGGGAGCGGGCCGTTCGAGCTGTTCGCGAGCACGATGGCGACGATCGAGCCGCCGGTCTTCACCCCGATCGAGTTCCGGGTCGACGGCCGCCGGAGTGCGTTCCAGGTGCCGAACGCCCTCGACGTCGCGCTCGCGCCGTTCACCAACCCGGTGAGCGGCGAGATGCAGGACATCCGGGTCAACCTCCCGAAGGGCTTCATCTTCCGGAGCGCGCAGGCCGCGCGGACGCTGGTCATGCGGATCCTCGGAACCGGGCCGTTGAGCTTCGACCACGCCGGGCAGAACGCCTTCTACGCCCGGCTGGAGTTTGCGGGACCCTGACGACGTGGCGCTCGACCTCGCCCAGCTGATCGACCCGACCCACACCGCGCTCGTCGCCAACGAGTGTCAGCGGGGCGTGATCGGCGACCAGTCGCTGCTCCCGGAGCTGGCGCGCGCCGCGGCTCCGATGCTCCCGACGCTCGCGCGGCTCGCAGGCGCCGCGCGCCGGGCGGGAGTCCCGGTGGTCCTCACGACGGCCGTCCGCCGCACCGACGGCCGCGGCGCCAACGCCAACGCGCGGCTCTTCATGGCCACCCGGAAGTCG
>CAZLYE010000219.1:0-12735 GCA_964562865.1 uncultured Binatia bacterium (SeqCode)
GCGTTCGCCGGCGGCGCCTGGAGCAGCCCCTGGACCTGGTCCAGGCGGCAGCCGACCCCGTCGAGCCCGGCCGTCGGCGTGTACTGACACTCGCCGTCGATGCAGACACCGGGCTCGCACGGCCCGCGGTCGTCGCACAGCGGCGGGACGCAGGCGCTGGCCGTCGGCGGAGCGGTCGTGGTGGTCACGGTGGGGGCGACCCGTGTCGTGGAGGTGGTCGTCGCCGGACGGTTCGTCGAGCTCGTCGTCGACGTCGTCGTGGTGGTTGAGGTGGTCGTCGTCGACGTACTCGTGGTCGTCGACATGGTCGTGGACGTCGTGGGGTTGGGTATCGTCGTGGTGGACGTCGTGCCCGTGACTATCGTGGTGCTCGTCGTCGTCGCGAGGGTGTTCGTCGTCGTGGACGTGGTCGTCGTCACCTGCCCCGGGCAGAGCGGTGGGAAGTCTGTCTGGTCCTGCGCGACCGTCGCCGCGGGCGTGATGCTCGCCCCCGTGGTGATGGGTGGATTCGCGGGATCGAAGTACTCGATCGTGTTGGCGCTGGCGAGGAGACTCCCGGAGACCTGCATGGCCCCGCTCGCCTGGAGAAGGTTCGTCCCCGAGCCGTTCGACTGCACCTGCGCGTCGCCGTTGATCGTCAGCGTGCACGCCTGGAAGTTGACGCCTCCCCCGCCTCCGTTCGCATGCACGAAGGCGTCATCCGTGATCGTCGTGTCCACCAGCTGGATGCTGCCGCCGAGACCGGCGGCGGTTCCCAGGTCGCTGTCCGCGTTGATCTCGCATCCGGGGAGCAGCGAGGCCGTCGTGCCCGCGGCACCGGGGACGTTGAGCGACACGGTGCCGCCGCTCGACTGTGAGCCAACGGCGCTGACGTCGATCATGGCGGAGAGCGTCGTCGCGCCGCTGTTGAAGAAGATCACGTCGCCCCCGATCGCGTTCGCCCCCGAACCCGAGACGAGCAGCGGTCGCGTGACGGTGAGATCGCCGGTGGGCTCGAGATCCACCGTTCCACCCCCCCCGCCGAAATCGCCCCCCGTCACCGTGACCGTCGCATTCACGGTCACGTTCCCCACGGTGGTCGCCGCGTCGAGCTCGCCGCCGTCGCCACCACCCTCGGCGAGGTTGCCGACGCCAGACCCGATGATGGGGACGTTCAGGGTGACGTCACCGGACACGTTGGAGTTCAACATCACGAGGCCGCCGAAGCCCGAGGCCCCGCCGCCGCTCACGTCGAGGGTGGCCCCGGACGTGTTGCTGTTGACCATCAGGTCCCTGTCGGCTTCCAGGTCGATGCAGCCGCCGTCGAACTCGCCCCCCGACGCATCGATCGAGGCGGTGTCGCTGAGCGACCCGTTGACGGTGATCCCGCCGTTCAGGGCAGTGATGCACACGTCGCCCCCCGCGCCCTGCGCACTGCCGCTCGCGTTGATCGCACCGCGCACCACGATGTCGCCGGGCGTCGTGGCACTGCCGGCCGTCACGTTGATCATGCCGCCGCTGCCGGATGGGTCGGTCGATTGCGCGATCAGTCGGCCGAGGGTCACGGCCCCGCCTGCGGTCAGGTTGATGGTGTCGTTCGTCGCGTCTATCGTCGACACGTCGAGCAGGGACGTTCTGTCGAGGAAGATGGTGCCCGGGACGGTCACGGTGATCGTTCCACCGTTTGCCGCGATGGAGGCATGCGGGCTCAACGTGAGGCTCGCGGCCGCGATCTGGAGCGTCCCCGGGGGGCTCACCGTGACCGTCGTCCCCGCGGCGAGGACGAGATCACACGTGCCGAAGTCGACCGATCCCGGAGTGACCGTCGCGTTGCGGCTCACCAGGCACTGGTTGTTGCTCCCACAGGCGCAGAGGCTCGACGGGAGGATCGTGGGCAGGGTGGTCGTGGTGGTCGTCTGCGCCGCGACGGGGGAGCCCACCGCGAGGAATGCGACGAGGAGGAGCGCTCGACCTCTGGCAGCGATGCAGCCCATGTGCAGCCGGCTCATCGGAAGCACTCGGTGTGCCACGTCATTGACAGGCCGTCGTGGGGTCGGGCCCGGGCGGGGACAATACTCCAATGCTCCGCAACTCCGCGAAGCTTCTCGCGGGATCTGGCCCCCCTGTGACCATTTGCCACGCCTGCTGTGGCCCCCCCCGCCTACGACGAGTGGGCGGAGGGCTCCCATTTACCTCGCAGCCGTGAAATGCAAGGCAAGCTTGATCGATCGGTGCCCGTACCGAAGCCTGGCGGGCGGATTTTCTGAAATTCTGCATCCTTGCCGGCAAGGGTTGCGTAGTGTACCTGCGGTCGCCCCTCGGCACGTTTCGACCGGGTGAAGTTTCCATGTGCGGAATCGCCGGCATCCTCGAGTTCGCGAGTCGACCGCGGCCGTCGCGGGCCGTGCTCGACGCGATGAGCGAGGCGATCGCTCACCGGGGACCGGACGAGCGCGGCATGTGGATCGACGACGGCGTCGCACTCGCCTCGCGTCGGCTGCGCGTGGTCGACCTCGTCACGGGACAGCAGCCGCTCACCAACGAGGACGGCATGCTGCGCCTCGTGGCGAACGGCGAGATCTACAACGCCGACGAGCTCCGTGACGACCTCAGGGCCCGCGGACACGTCTTCACGAGCCGGACCGACATCGAGGTCATCCTCCACGCGTACGAGGACGACGGGCCGTCGTGCCTCGACCGTCTGGAGGGGATGTTCGCCTTCGCGCTCTGGGACGGCCGGCAGAGGCGGCTCCTCATCGCGCGGGACCGCTTCGGCGAGAAGCCGCTCTACTACGCGCGCCTGCCGGGCTCCTTCCTCTTCGCCTCCGAGCTGAAGGCGCTCCTCGTCCATCCCGACGTCTCGCGCGACCTCGACTGGGTCGCGCTCGCACGCTACCTGATCCACGAATACGTCCCCTCCCCGCACGCGATCTTCCGCGCGGCGCGCAAGCTTCCGCCCGCGCACTGGACGGCGATCGGGGGCGACGGCACCGAGACGACGACGCGATACTGGTCGCCGCCCGACCCGTCCGCGCTCGCGCCGGCGCGCGAGGACGCCGCGGACGAGGTGATCGCGCTCCTCAGGCGCTCGGTCCGACAGCGGATCGTGTGCGACGTACCGTGGGGCACCTTCCTCTCCGGCGGACTCGATTCGAGCCTCGTGACCGCGCTCGCGGCGACCGACGGCACGCGTCCGGTGAAGACCTTTGCCATCGGCTTCGAGGAGTCGTCCTACGACGAGCGCCAGCACGCCGCGAGCGTCGCGCGACTGGTCGGCACGGAGCATCACGAGCTGGTCCTCCGAGCCGCCGACGCCGCGGCGCTCCTGCCCGAGGCGGCGCGCATCTTCGACGAGCCGTTCGCCGACCCCACCGTGCTCCCAGCGGTCATGCTGTCGCGTCTCGCGCGCCGGCACGTGACCGTCGTCCTGTCCGGGGACGGCGGGGACGAGCTGTTCTGCGGCTATCCCACGCAGACGGCCCACCTGGCCGCCGAGCTGTATCGCCGCCTGCCGACCTTCCTCCAGCGCACGCTCACGCGCGCGGCCGATCGCCTGCCCACGTCCCACCGGTACCTGAGCTTCGACTTCACCGTCCGGCGCTTCCTCCGCGACGCCGCCCGGCCGGCCGCCGAGCGGCACCTGCGCTGGATGGGAGGCTTCGCGCCGGAGACGCTCGCACGCGTCGTGTCGCCGGAGGTGCAGGCCGAGATTCGCGCGGTGGACCCCTGGGCGGAGGTGTACGACCAGCTCGCGTCGATGCGGACCCGCTCCGCGAGCGACGTCGCGACCGCGCTCGACCTGATTCTCTACCTGGCGGAGGACAACCTCGTGCAGAACGACCGCGCGTCGATGTCCACCGCACTCGAGGTGCGGAACCCGTTCCTCGACCGCCGCCTCGCCGAGTACGCGCTCGGGCTCCCCGCGAGCGCCCGGCGCGGCATCTGGCAGACGAAGCCGCTCCTCCGGCGCGCGGCGCGCGACGTGCTGCCGGCCCGGGTACGGCGCCGCCGCAAGCACGGGTTCGGCGTGCCGACCGGGGCCTGGATCGCGCGCGACCTCCGGGGCCTCGTCGGCGACATGCTGGCTCCGGAGCGGCTCCGGCGCCAGGGGATCTTCGACGCGTCGTACGTCGCGGGGCTCTGGACGCGTCACGCGCAGGGTCTCGCGAACCATCGGAAGGAGCTCTGGACGCTGCTCATGTTCCAGCTCTGGGCTGCCGCGTACTGCGGGGCATGACGCGGCGACTGCTCCTCGTCCCCCTCCTCACCCTTCCCCTCTTCCTCTGGCGGATCGACCGGCCGGGGTTCTCCGACACGGAGGGGATGTTCGTGGAGCCCGCGCGCGAGATGGTCGTGACGCGCGACTGGATCACGCCGCGCATGAACGGCGAGCCGTTCCTGGTGAAGCCGCCGCTCATGTACTGGCTTCCGGCCGCGGCCTTCGCCGTCGTCGGGCCGACCGAACGCGCGCGCGTCTGGCCGGCCGCCGCCGCGCTCGCGACGGTCTTCGTCACCGGCGCACTCGCGGCAGAGCTCTTCGGGCCGACGGCCGGACTGATGGCGTCCCTCGTCCTCGCGACGAGCCTCGGCTTCCTCCTCGAGGCGCGCTTCGTACGGGCCGACATGCTCCTCGTCCTGACGGTGACGCTCGCCCTCTGGTGCTACGTCCGGCTCCGGCGGGGAGGCGGACGTGGCGCGGCCGTCGCGTTCTGGATCACCGTGGCGGTCGGGCTCCTCGACAAGGGGCTCCTGGCGCTCCTGCTCCCCGGTGGCGTGATCGCGCTCGACGAGATCCTCGCGGGCGAGCTCCGGCCCCGCACCGTCGTCTCGCGGCTCCGCGCGCTCGACGCGCCGCTCGGGCTGGTACTCGTCGCCACCGTCGCGGCGCCGTGGCACGTGCTCGCCGCACTCCGGAACCCCGGCTTCGCGTGGGACTATCTCGTCAACCAGCACCTCCTCTTCTTCTTCGACGAGAAGGTGCCGCGCGACTCGATCGCCGACTCGCTCGGCTTCTTCTGGGCGATGTTCGGCGTGCGGACCCTCCCGTGGAGCCTCGTGCTCCCGGCGGCCCTCGTGCATGCGGGGCGCGCCCTCCGCGACCGTCCCGCGCTCCGCCTGCCGCTCGTGTGGACGGCGCTCGTCCTGGGTTTCTTCTCGCTCGCCGCGTCCCGGCTCGAGCACTACTCGCTGCCCGCGCTCCCGGCGGTCGCGATCCTCGTGGGCGTGTGCCTCGCCGATGCCGCCGCGGGACGCCTCCGCGTCTCCCGCGCGTGGTTCGTCGTCCCCCCCGCGACGGTCGCCCTGGGAGCGGGCGCGCTGGCGATGGGGGATCCCGGCGCGCTCGTCGCCCGCCTCGACCCGACGCTCGCCGGATACGGGCTCGCGCCGCTCACCCGCCCGACCGCGCTCACCGTCGCGCTCGGGTTCGGTGCGCTCGCCGCGACGCTCGCCGCGGGACGCGGGTGGGCACCCGTCGTGACGGGAGCCCTCACGGCGGCGGTGCTGTTCGTCTTCATCCAGCTCGCCCACGAGCGCGTCGAGCCGCTCTTCTCGTGGCGTCCCTTCGCCGCGACGATCCGGGCGAGCGTCCCGGACGGGATCCCGCTCTTCTTCCGCGCGTCCGACGAGTACCAGCTCTGCGGAGGGCTCGACTACTACACGGGGCGCTACGTCTCGCTCCTCGCCCCACCGGGCTGGGTGCCTCCGACGTTCCTCGCCGGCCGCACCGACCGGCTCTTCACGGCGCCCGCGCAGTTCGAGCGCGCGTGGCGTGAGAACGACGCGCTCCTCGTCTCCGACGACGTGCCGGAGGGCGACGACGCCCGGATCACCCCGGGCCCGTACTCGCTCGTCTCGCGCGCGGGGGAGCGAGTGCTCCTGCGGACGGCGCGGACGCCTTCGCCCGACGTCGCCGTCCGCTAGGCGTCACGGCCGGGCCGTTCGCCGCAGCCACTCGACGATCGCGCGCGCCGACGGTTCGCTCACCTCGCCGCGGAAGTGCGGCATGCGCGGCTCCGAGGCCTCGAGCATGTGCCACACCGCGACGCGGAGCCGCTCCGGGTCCCGGCGGGTGAAATAGCCGCGATCGAAGACGACCGTCGGCCGGCGGAGCCCGTCGGTGAACTCGTGCTGCGGGCGCCCGTCGTCTCCGTGACAGCTCGCGCAGGAGCGCGAGTAGAGCTCGAACCCGGGGGACAGCACGCGCACGAATGCCACGAGCGCGCGCGTGTCGGCGTCGCCCCGGAGCGCCGGGATCGCGGGCATGCCGTGGCGCCCGTGGCGCACCGTGCGCGCGAGGTCGGCGTCCCCGACGGACTTCTGGAAGGCGCCGCTCGAGAGGTCGCGCGGCTGCCGGGCGGTGGGCGACGGACGCTCGGGGCGGCCGTAGAAGCCGTGGCACTGCTCGCACCGCTCGAGGTAGATCTCCTGGCCGCGGTCGGCGAGGCGCCAGTTGATGCCCGGGAGCCTCTGCAGGTGATCGACGAGCGCCTCCGTGTCGGCGGCGCGTGCGCGGAGTCTCTCGGGGTCGAGCCCGATCGCCAGCCGTGCGCCGTCGAGCACCCGGCGCACGAGCTCCTCGGTGCCGTACCGATCGAGGAACCCTGCGCGCAGGTCGCGCGGGCGGGCGGAGAGAAACGGTGCGTCCGGGCCGTCGCCGCGCCCGTCGACGCCGTGGCAGGAGGCGCAGTGCGTCCGGTAGAGCGCGACTCCGCCCGTCGTCGCCGACGTGGCGGGGCTCGCCGCCGCGGCGAACGCCCGCAGCGTCGCGGCGAGGACGAGGAGGCGGCCGATCGTCACCGTTCGGCCGCGAGCTTCTTCACGAAGGTGGCCGCGGCGTCGAGGTCGCCCTCGTCGAGCTCGACCACGGCGCGGTGCTTCGCGTCGGACCGGACGCGCTTCGCGATGTCGGCGGCCTTCATCGTCGCGAGCTCGGGGTCGTTCCGGAGCGGCGCGACCTTGAGCGAGCGGCCGTACGGCGTGTCGCTCCTGCCGGTCTCCCCGTGGCACCGCGCGCAGCGGGCGCGAAACACGGCCTCCCCGCCGGCCGCCTGCCGCTCACGCGCCTTCGTGCCGGCCCCGGACACGAGCATCACCGTCAGCACGACCGTCGTCGGATGCAGACGGACCGCCTTCCTCCCCGCCGGCGTCACGGCGGTCCGTAGGGCGCGAACGGATGCGTCCGCGGGAGCCCGCGCGCCTCCGCGTCGGTCACCGGGCGGACCGCCCGGGTCTCGTCGAACCACACGTACTCGTCGAACTGCCGCGGCAGGACCGCATGGAAGTAGTGGCTCTGGAGCTCGGACTCGGGCCGGTAGACGACGCCGATCGCCCGCTCAAGCCGCGCCGGGGTCAGCTCCTCGCGCACGGCCGGACGCGCCGGCGCGCGGAGTGGCAGGAAGAAGGCGGACACCCCGCTCTCGTGACAGAGGGACTCGTAGCTCTGCGGATGCGCGGGCCGGACGGCCATCGCGTTCATCGGCCCGTCCCAGTCGTGCGCCGCCGCGACCGTCCCGTGATCCGTCCCCAACCCGACCAGGTAGGCGCGGTCGCCGAACGTCCGCCGGCAGAGGTGCCCGACGTTCAGCTCGCCGCGCACGCCCATCTCCGTCGCCGCGGCGTCGCCCAGGTGGGAGTTGTGCTCCCACACCACGGCCTTCGCCTCCGGTCCGTGGAAGCGCAGCAGCGCCTCGAGCGTCTCGAACATGTGCGTGTCCCGGAGATTCCACGACTCGCTGCCGCCGTAGTACATCGCGCGATAGTAACGCTCCGCGTTCGCGACGACGCGGGCGTTGCCGACGGCGTCGAGGAACAGCTCGCCGTCCCGCACGGCGTAGTCGAGCTCGCGGGCGAGCATGTCGCGCAGCATCGCGACCACGTCGTCCTCGCAGACGCGGTACCGGCCCGTGATCGCGGCGCGGCCGTACGTCGCGGGATCGCCCTCGAACGGCGTGAGGGACCCGTAGCGCTCGCGCGCCGTGCGGGCCGCCTCCGGATCCACGCGGTCGAGGTAGTCGAGGACGAGACGGATCGAGCGGTACATGCTGTAGAGGTCGAGGCCGTAGAAGCCGACGGGCGTGCGCGCCGCGTTCCAGTCGCGCAGCCACTCGACGAACTCGAGCACCTCGTGGTTCCGCCACATCCACGTGGGGAAGCGCGCGAAGGCCCGCCACGCGGGGCCCGCCGCGAGGGACGGCCCGCGCACGTAGCTGTGGATCCGGGCCGCATCGGGCCAGTCCGCCTCGACAGCGACGATCCCGAAGCCGCGCGAGCGGACGAGCGCCTTCGTCACGTGGGCCCGTAGCGCGTAGAACTCGGACGTCCCATGCGTCGCCTCGCCGATCAGGACAACCCGGGCGTCGCCGACCCGTTCGAGCAGCGCTCCGACGTCGACGTCGGCGAGGCGTGCGGTGATGGGCTCCGCCGTCTCGCGGAGGAGGTGGGCGACCGTGCGGGGTGCGGTCCGCTCCCGGCCCGCGCGACCGGTCCACTCGCCTTCCGCCCAGCCCTCCGCGCCGATCAGCGGGACGAAGCGCACGTCGCCCAGGTCCTCCTCGCGGAGGCTGCCGTCCGCCTCGCGCGTCACGCGGACGAGCCGCTGGAGCTCCCGGTCCTCGCCGACCGGGATGACGAGCCGGCCGCCGACGGCGAGCTGCGCGAGCAGCGTCTCGGGGATCCGCGGCCCGCCTGCGGTCACGACGATCGCGTCGTACGGCGCGTGCTCGGGCCATCCCCGCGTGCCGTCGCCGTGCCGGACGTGGACGTTCGTCGCGCCCACGGCGCGGAGCCGCGCGGCCGCCGCCTCGGCGAGCTCGCCGTGGCGCTCGATCGTGTAGACGTCGCGCGCGACGCGCCCGAGGATCGCGGCTGCGTAGCCAGAACCCGTCCCGATCTCGAGCACCCGGTCGCCCGGCTCGAGGAGGAGCGCGGCCGTCATCAGGGCGACGATGTACGGCTGCGAGATCGTCTGACCCGCGGCGATGGGGAGCGGATGGTCCTCATACGCGAACTCCGCGAGCTCGGGCGGCAGGAACGCCTCGCGCGGCACGGCGAGCATCGCCCCCAGCACCCTTGTGTCGCGGATCCCGCGGGCGGCGATCTGCGCCCGCACCATGTGCTCGCGCGCGCGGCGGAGATCGGTCATGCCGCGGGCCGGAGCCGGCGGGCGACAGCATCGTGCACGAGGAGCTCGTGCTCGAGGCCGTCGAGCGCCTCGTGCAGGGCGACGGCCATCAGGTCGCCCTGCCCTGCGGCGCGGACGCGCGCGCCGCGCATCGTCGCCACCACCGCGACCTCGTCGCGGGCGTCGTGCCGGAGGACGAGGTCGATGCCGACGACGTCGGGGTGACGCGTGCGGCAGCCCCGGATCCAGTCGTCGATCGTGCGGTGCCACTCGGGTCGCATCGCGACGCCCTCGGTCTGGATGTCGACGTTCATCGACGCCTCCTTGCAGCGCGGCCGGAGCCCCCGGCCCGTGAAGCAGGGCATGTGCCAGGCCCGCCGGCCGCCGGGTGAGGCGGCAGGGGCGCGGATCCTTCGCAGCACCGCGAAAGGGGGTCGAGTCATTTGGCAAACCTGGGAGTCTCCGGCTCGGGACGGCGTGCCCGCGGAGTGGCACGACGCTGGCTTTCGGAATCACCGCCCGGAGGGGGAGGCATGGACATCGAGATCCAGACCCGGCATGTCGAGATGCAGCCGCAATGGCGCGCCCTCATCGACGAGCGGCTCGCGCGACTGGCGGAGCGCTTTCCGAGGCTGATCCGCGTGCACGTGACGCTGCGCCACGAACCTCACCATCTCCGCGGCCTCGAGGAGGTCGACATCGTCGCGACCCATCCGGGGCGGACGCTGCGCGCCGCCAAGCGGGAGGAGGAGATGCTCGCGGCGTTGCACGCGGCGCTCGACGCGCTCGAGCGCGAGCTCGGCGCACATCGCGAGTCCGGTCGCGTCCTCGCCGCCGAGCGCGCGGCGCGGTGAGGCGACGATCGCGCCAACGGGAGGGGTGATGCCGACACGACAGCGCAGCCAATCGCCAGGGCGCGGCGGCCCCGCGCCCGGCACCCGGAAGGACAAGGGCCTGATCCGCAGCCTGAACCGGGCGTTCGCGCGCACGAAGAAGGCTCGGCCCGCCGAGCTGCACCTCGGGCGCGTCCACGAGCCCTCCGCGTGCGAGCGCTGCGGCGCCATCTTCGCGCGCCGGACGTGGCGCCGGCACGGCAGGGTCACCGCGGCGGCGCTTGAAGGGGTGCGCTGGACGGTCTGCCCGGCCTGCGAGCAGGCGAGCCACGCGGCCGGGACGGGACGCATCCTCGTGCGCGGAGCATATGCCCGCGAGCACGATGCCGACGTCCGCCGGCGGATCGACAACGTGGCGGCCCGCGCGGCCTTCACCCAGCCCGAGCGGCGGGTGAGCTCCCTCGAGCGTCAGGGCGACGAGCTCGAGGTGATCACGACGTCTCAGAAGCTCGCGCACCGGATCGCACACGAGCTGAAGAAGGCCTTCGGCGGCCGCGTCTCCTACGCCTGGTCGGACGACGGGACGCTGTTCGCGACCTGGCAGCGCTGACGGGCTCAGTGCCGGGGCTGCCCCGCGGCGAGCCAGAGCATCTTCAGGTCCTTCGGGAGGACGCTGAAGACGTCCCAGGCCTCACCCTCGGTGCCGGTCGGGCTGCCGAGGAGCCGCTGGAGCACGGCGAAAACGGCCCGCACGGCGCGCTCCGCCTCCTGATCGTCAGGGAGCACCGCGAAGTGGCGGACCCGCTCGACGAACTCGTGCTCGTGGACCTTCTCGACCGGCCAGCCGCCCCGGCCCTCCGCGCGCCACAGGCGCTTGAGCCCCGTCGGGAGCTGGGCCGCAACGTCCGCCGCCTCCTTGACGGTCAGGCGATCGCGCAGCTCCTGGAAGACCACGAACGTGACCGCCTCTGCGCGGGCCGCGTCGCAGCCCAGGCGCTCGCTCACCTCACGGATGAAGCCGGTATCGTCCATGTTCCTCCCTCGGGCTCACCTGCCGCGGCCCGCCGGAGCGCACGCACGACGTCCCGGCGCGCGATCATGCCGAGCAGGAGGGCGCCCGTCGTCACGGGGAAGCTCTTGTGGCGCGTCTCGACCATGAGCTGTAGGACCCGGGTGAGGGGCGTCTCCGGCGTGACCGTGACGGCCTTCGACGTCATCACGGAGCCGACGGGCCGCCGCATGATGTCCTCGTAGCGCGGGACCATCGACTCGCGCGCGAAGGCGAACGCCGCGAGGAGGTCGAGCTTCGTCACGACGCCCAGGAGCGCACCGTCCTCGCTGCACACCGGGAAGCAGTCGTAGTCGTGCTTCTCGAAGAGCGCCTCGAGCTCGGCGAGCGTGCTCTTCCGGCAAACGGTGACCGGCCGGTAGGTCATCGCGTCGGACACCTGGTACTCCAGGAACTCGTACATCGTCGCCTCCTCGAACTCGCTAGAAGATCTGTGCAAGAGGGCTGCCAGCGCGACGGCCGCGCGCGAACCGCGGTTCGCGCGTGCCAGGATGTGGCGCCTTCCTGCGAGCGGGAATCGGCGCCGACGCGCTTCCGAGGGCTGGTGATCCGCGGCCCGGGCGCTCCTGCACCACGCGGGTACGCCCCTTGCTCCCGTGGTGCTCGTGCGGCGAGGAGGGCCGGTGCGCGCGTGGGGCCTCGTCCTGTCGGGCGGCGACGGGGTCCGCCTGCAGGCCTTCACGCGCGCCCTCACGGGCTCGCCAATCCCGAAGCAGTACTGCCGCATCGCGAGCGACCGCTCGCTGCTCGAGCAGACCCTCGACCGCATCGAGCACGGCCCGACGCGGCCCTCGGCTACGTCGAGCCGGCGTCGGCCCTCGCTGCGCTCGACCCCGAGGCCTTCCGCGTGGCGGGCTTCCACGAGAAGCCGACCGCCGAAGCGGCTCACGAGATCATCCGCCGCGGCGGTCTCTGGAACTCCTTCATCATGGCGTTCCGCGTCGACCATCTCCTCCGCACGATCCGTCGGGAGAGGCCCGAGGACCACCAGCGCATCCGGCGCCACGGACCGGCCGCGTACGCCGACCTTCCCCCGTGGAACTTCTCGCGTGACCTGCTGGGCCGCATTCCCGACGAGCTGGTCGTGCTGCGCGCCGCCGGCATGGGATGGAGCGACTGGGGCACGCCGGAGGCGATCGCGCGCGCTCTCGCGACGGACCCCGACGAACACGACGAGCAGCGGGGCGCAGCCTGAGGAACGCCCTACGGGCAGCGCGGATCGGCCCGCATCGCCGCGAACTGCTGGTCGCTCACGGGGAGCGGAGGCAGATGCCCTTCGCAGACGAAGTCGAACCGCCGGGCCTGGGGTGCGTCGTGGCAGAAGACGCTCTGACACGAGCCGAAGACGTTCTTCAGGCCGATCCCCTGGTTCTGCGTGCGCCCGACGATCCGCGTGCCCTCCGCCGAGACGTCGAGGTTGAAGAACTCCCAGCCGCCCCCCGCGGGGTTGAAGCTTCCTCCCCGCTTCACCATCGCGTCGAACGGGAAGACCTGGATGATCGTCCCGACCGGGTACTTGAGGTGTGGCCGGTCGCTCTCCGCGACGCGCAGGGCTCGCGCGAGCTTCTTCGGGTTCCGATGGAAGAGGACGAAGTTCTTCCCCGGCACCGGCGTCCCCTCGCGCAGGCACTTGAAGTCGCGCGCGTGCGCGATGAACTCCGCGCGCGCGCCACCGGCGAGCACGAGGACGAGACCGGCGGCGAGGAGGCGGAGCATGCCGTGGTGTAGCGCCG
>CAZLYE010000220.1:0-11775 GCA_964562865.1 uncultured Binatia bacterium (SeqCode)
AGCCCCTGCCAGAAGCCGACGCCGTAGGCGACGTGCAGCGTGACGAGCGCGGCCGCGATGCGCGGCAGGAGCGCGGGGCCGTGACGGCGTGCGAGGCGGACGCTCGCCGCCGCCACGAACGCACCGTAGGCCGCGACGACGAGCGCGAGCGGCGCGCGCAGGCTCGGCACGAGGCGCGCCACGGGCGCGAGCGCGAGCGTCCCGACGAATGCGCCGGGCACCAGATGGCGCCAGGACGCGGGGAGCCCGTGCTTCTGGATGACCCGCACCTTCCAGAAGCCGTACTGCCGGTACTGCCGCCAGAGCCCGCCGAGCGTCGGCTGGCAGAAGTAGGCGATGCGCAGGTCCGGCAGGAGGAGGATGCGCCCGCCCGCGCGCGTCAGCCGGAGGTTCAGCTCGTCGTCCTGGTTGCGTACCAGCTCCTCGTCGAACGGGCCGAGCCGCTCGAGGGTCGCGCGGCGATAGACGGGGAAGGCGACCGTGTCGACCAGGCACTCGCGCGCGGCGCCCGTCCGGAACCGCACCGGGCCGACGCCCGCGCTCGAGCTCATCGCCGCCGCGATCGCGCGGCCGGTCGGCGTCAGCCCGACGGTCACGAGGGCGCCGCTCGCACAGGCGACGTCGGGACGCCCCTCGAGCACGTCCACCGTCCGCTGCAGGAACTCGCGCGGCACGATCGCGTGCCCGTCCACCCGGGCGATGATCGCGCCGCGGGCCGCGGCGATCCCCAGGTTCATCGCCTGCGCGGCGTGCCGGGCGGGGTTGTGCACGAGGCGGACGCGCGGGTCCGCGGCGGCGTACGCCTCGACGACGGCGGGCGTGCCGTCGTCGCTGGTACCGTCGACGACCACGATCTCGACGCGGTCGCCCGGATAGGTCTGCGCCTGCAGCGCGGCCAGGCAGGGGCCGATCGTGTCCCGCTCGTTCCGGACCGGGACGACGACGCTCACGAGCGGCTCGCTCATGCGCCCTGCCGGATGACCACGAGACGCCGCTTCGCGCTCGGCTCGCGCGAGATCTGGTCGACGATGCGGCTCTGGAAGCGGACGGCGCCGCCGAACTGCGCCTCGAGCCGGCGCGCCAGGCGCTCCGCCTCCGCGGGGGCGCCCTCCCCCGCCGGCTCCGCCAGGATCGTGACCGCCGCCGGCCCCTCCTGCACGAACTGCGCGGCGGCGAAGCTCCGGCACTCCTTCAGGAGCTGGTTCAGCAGGCGCGGCGAGACGCGGTGGCCGCCGGCCAGCCGGAGGGAATCGCCGGTGCGCGTCAGGGTCGGCGCGACCGCGGGATACCGCACGCCGCACGCGCAGCGCTCGCCGTCGGGGAGCACCGTGCCCTGGTCGCCGATCCGATAGCGGACGAGCGGCATCGCCGGGTTCACGAGGCCGGTCCACAGGAGGTGTCCCTCGACGCCGGCGGGGACCGGCTCGCCCGCGTCGTCGACCACCTCGAGCACCCCGTACTCGACGACGCGGTGGTACGTGCCCGCGCGGCACTCGAGCACGAAGCCGACCTTCTCGTCCTGGCCGTAGTGGTCGAGCACGGGCGCGCCGAACGCCTCGCCGATCGCCGCGCGCGCGTCGGGCGCGAGCGCCTCGCCCGTCGTGAACACGACCCTGGCCCGCGGGCGGCCCGGGCGCGCCGGGCCGATCACGTGCGCGACGTCGCGGAGCACGGACGGGAACCCCTCGACCGGGAGCGGCTCGCGCTCGAGACGCCGGCGGTACGCGTCGGCGAACCGCGGCGCCAGGTGATAGGCCGACAGCAGGATCTGCCGCTCCGGCAGGTTGTAGACCCAGAGCCGCCGGCCCTGCGCCCGGCGCGAGACCACCTCGGCGCCGAAGAGCGTGATCCGCCAGCTTCCGGGCGGGACGCCCGCCCACCGCCAGTGGCGGACCTGCTGCGCCCACGTGCGCGCGTACGCCTCGGGTGTCCCGCGCACGCGGAGCCCGCCGCCCGTCGTGCCGCTCGTGCTGGTGAAGATCGCGTGCGCGTCGGGCACGGCTGCGGACTGGAGGTCGTTCCAGCCGCTCCGCACCTGGTCGCGCTCGAGGATCGGCAGGCGCCGGAGATCCTCCGGGCCCGCGACGGTGGCCGGGTCGAACCCGTGCGCGGCGAAGACCCGGGCCCAGTGGGGCGCCGTACGCCCGGCGTGCACGAGGACCGCGCGCAGGCGCGCGGCGGCGACGTCGGCCGCCGCCGCGGGATCGCGCTCGAGGCGCTCGCCGAGCGCGAGCTCCGCATGCATCCAGCCGCTGCGGCGGAGCCGCGAGAGCGGCCAGCCGCGCGCGGAGACCGCGACGTGACGGAGGGGGCCCGGCAGGCGGTGGTAGACCGGCAGCAGGGACTTCGCCCAGTGGCGGGCGTGCGCCTCAAACGCGCCGGACCGCATACGTCTCCTTCGGCACCGGCGGTCGCGCCGTCGGATCCGAGACCGCCGAGAACGGGACGAGCACGACGCCGCGGGCGGCGAGCGCCGGGCGGAGCGACGGGTCGACGAGCGCGGCGAGCTCCGCGTGGCGGCGCTCGACGAGCTCGCCGAGCCGCGCGCGCGCCGTCGCGTCGGGCTCGACCGACGGGTCCGCCGGGTGCACGACCAGCTCCCACGTCCCCGGCGGCAGGGCCGCGGCGATCGCCTCCCACTCCGCCCGCGGCCCACCCGCGACCGGCTCGCGCAGCAGGGACGGCGCCACCATCCCGTCGGGCGTCGCGAGGCCCGAGAGCCGGAGGTGGAGCGCGACGAGCCGCTTCGCCGCGTGCGAGACGGCCCGCCGCGGGTGGCGGCGGTAGTACTCGAGCGTGCGACCCGGCCCGAGAAGCGCCGGCCGGTGGGTGCGCATGCGCCGCACGCCGAGCTGGCGGGCGAGCGCGATCACGGGGCCGAGCACGCCGGGCAGCAGGTGGACGTGCTCGTGCGAGTCCAGGTGGTCGATCGTGATGCCGGCCTGCTGGAGGCGAACGATCTGCGCCGCGAGCTCGCGTGTCACCTCGGCGCGACGCACGCGGCCCGCGAACGCGCGGGCGCCGAGCGTCGCGAGCGAGTTGAAGGAGCCGTCGCGGCCGACCAGCGACGGCACCTCCGCGGCCGGCGTGAGCGGGCACCCGGTCGTGAGATTCAGGTGGACGCCGAGCGAGACGCCGGGACGGAGCGCCGCGAGCCGCACGACCGCCGTCGGATCCGCGAGGTTCGCCATCACGCCCACGCTGGTGACGGTCCCCGCGGCGACCGCGATGGCGATCCCGCAGTCGACGCCCTCGGTCAGCCCGAAGTCGTCGGCGCTGACGATGAGCCTCATGCGCGCAGCTCCTCGGCCACCGAGCGGAGCGCCGGCCCGCAGAGGAGCGCGGCGTAGACGCCGAGGAGCGCGGGCTCCTCGCGCTCCCAGTGGAAGCGCTCCTCGACGGCCTCGCGGGCCCGCCGGGCGACGGCGGCCGCGTGCTCCGGGTCGCGCAGGAGAGCCTCGAGCGCCTCGGCGAACGCCTCGTGGTTCCCGGGCGGCACGAGCACCGCGGCCTCCGTCCCCCCGAGCAGCTGCCGCGTCGGCGGAAGATCGCTCACCACGGCCGGCACGCCCGCGGCGAAGTACTCGAAGAGCTTCATCGGCACGTTGGTCCGGAACTTCGCCACGTCGGGCAGCGGGACGACGCCCGTCCGCGCGCGGTGCAGGAGCGAGGCGACCTCCGGGAACGGCACGCGCGGGCGCAGCCGCACGCGACCGCGGAGGTCGCGACCCGCGACGTCCGCGTGGAAGTCCGTGCGTGCCTGCGGCGAGTCGGGCTCCCCGACGATCGTCCAGCGCGCGGCCGGCATGCGCCGCGAGAGCGCGCCCGCGATCTCGACCATCGCGCGCAGGTGATACGCGGGGAGGCTGCCGTGGTAGAGGACGTCGTGCTCCCGCGGGCCGGCGGCGGGCGGCGGTGCGAACTCCGTGCGCCGCGGGAAGTTGTGCAGCACCGACACCTGGGCTCCGTACCGGCGCAGCCGGGTAGCGGTCCCGAGGTCGGCGGTGAAGACCGCGTCCAGACGCGGGGCGACGAGCCGCTCGAGCGCCGCGACGGAGAGCCCCGCCGCCGGGCGCAGCGGCTCCGGGATCCACGGCTTCAGCTCCATGTACGCCGGGTAGTCCTCGATGCAGTCGTAGACGACGGCGCGCCCTCGCCGGCGCAGCAGGGGCGCGAGCGGCAGGAGCTCGAGGTCGGCGACGTGGCAGACGTCGGGCCGCGTCGCGACGGCGAGCTGGAGCGCGCGCACCTGCCGGAGCGCCCGCCCGACGCCCGTCGCGTGCGGCAGCGGGAGGATCAGGATGCCGTCGACCGTCGCCGGCGGCCCGGCGTCGCGGCCTATCACGGTCACGTCCCAGCCCGCGGCGGCGAGCGAGCGGGCCTCCCTGTGGAAGGTGCGTACGTCGCGCGCCGGACGGACGGCGCTGACGATGCAGGCGCGTGGGCGACTCATTCCGGCTCGCGGGTTAGCGTGCTAGCGTCCGCGACGTGACCGCCGTCCGCGTCCTCGCCGCGCTGCTCGCGGTCGTCGCACCCGTCGCCGCGGCGGAACGGCAGATCGCGGTCGCCGGCTACCTCGGACGCTACGACCCGGCGACGATCCCCGTGTGGCCCGAGCGCCTCCAGCTTCTCATGGGCGGCGCCGACATGGAGGGACGCCTCGTCGCCGCGGCGCGGGCGCGGGCGCGGGCCGCCGGCAACCCGGCGCGGTTCTTCTTCTACCTGAGCCTCTCCTCGCTCGACGGCGGCTGCGGGTGCTGGGAGTCGGACGTCCTCGGCCGGCTCCGGCGCGAGCACCCCGAGTTCATCCTGCCCGACGAGCACGGAGCGCCCGTCTCGACGTTCCTCGACCAGGTGTCGGCGGGGCGCCACGTCGCGACGGACATCGGCGACCTGCGCTACGTCGACTGGTGGGCGGACGTGACCCTCGAGGAGGTCCGCCGTCACGGCTGGGACGGCGTCTTCGCCGACAACGTCGTGCGCGGGCAGTTCCAGGACGGGAGCTGGTCTGCGGTGCCGCTCAACCGGCGGACGCACCACCCCTACACGACGGCCGAGTACCGCGCCGACATGCTCCGCGCGCTCCGCCGTCTCCGCGAGCGCTACGACGCCGCCGGGAAGCAGGTGATCGGGAACCACGGGGGCGGCTGGCGCTCGTTCGAGGACGATCCCGTCGTGCGGGATCAGGCGGTCGCCCTGCACGGCGTCGAGCTCGAGGACTTCGTCTACAGCTACGGGGGGAAACCCCTCGCGGAGGACGACTGGCTCCGGCAGCTCAGGTACCTCGACTTCGCGAACCGACACGGCGTGCTCACGTGGACCGGCGGCGAGGCGCTCATGCACGCGCCGAAGCGCGAGTACGTTCTCGCGAGCTACCTGCTCACGCGCCGCGGGCGCTCCGTCGTGGGCGACGTGAACGCGCTCGCCACCTGGTGGACGGCGCTGGCCGTCGACCTCGGCGGTGCGCAGGGCGACTTCTACTGCCTCACGCCCGGCACCGGCAGCCGCGGCGAGCCGTGCCCCACGGCCAGCCGGGTCTTCGGACGCGACTTCGAGCACGCCCGCGTCCTCGTCAATCCCGGCGACGGCCCGCGCGGCGTGTCGCTCGGCGAGCCGCTCCGCGGCCTGGACGGCGCACCCGTCCCCGATCCGCTGCAGCTCGGACCGCACGAGGGACGCATCCTTCTCCGCCGTCGCGACGGCGCGCGCCCCGCGTCCTGAGCGGACGCGCCCCGTCATCCGACCTTCGGGCGCGCGGCGCGGGCCGCGCGCTGCGCCGATTCGCATCGCCTCACTCCTTCCCGTGCGCCTGACGTCCTCGGCAATCCCGTTCTCACGCTCGTCGATCCGCCGCGTGCTGTGCATCACCGCACCGCGCCCAACGGGCAGCCGCACGCTACGACCGACGATGGTGTCCCCCTTTTCAGTGAGCGCCGTCCCGCAAGCGCGTGGTAAGCGCCCGCAACCTCGGGGGAGCGGGAGGAGCGCTGATGAACGTCATCAGGATTGCGGTTGCGGCAACGATCATCGCGGCGGCGGTTTCGCACGCCGCGTCGGACACGGACCGGACTCTCATGCTGACGCTGTCCGGACTACCCGCGAGCCCACGCGGGCGGCGCGCGCTCGACGTGGGCGACGCGGCGGCGGGGATCCGGTTCCAGGCCCCGGCGAGCGGAGCGCTCGCCGCCGTCCACCTCGCGTGGCGCCGGCCCGGATCGCAGTGCCGCGTGTCGCTGCATCCGGACGGCGCGAGCGGCCCCGGCGCTGCGATCGCCACGGCCGACGTGCCCGCCGGACGCGGCTGGACGACGAGCGCGCTCTCCGCGTCCCTCTCCGAGGGCGCGGTCTACCACCTGCTCGTCCACTGCAACCCGACGAGCGGCGCCCGCCTCGCGTACGTGCTCGACCGCGAGGGAAGCGCCGTCGCGACCGGCGCCTGGCAGCTCGAGGACACGCGCGGAGGCCAGCTGGGTCCCCTGCCCTCGCCGGCGAGCCCGCTCTTCGTGCTGACGTTCGCCGACGGCACGTCGTGGGGGAACCCCTACGTCGCGCGGAAGGCCGCCATGCGCGTCTGCCGGACCGCCGAGGTGCGCGTCCGGATCACGCCGGCGAGCGCGATGACCGTCGTCGGCGTCGACGCGCCGGCGGGGAGCGCGCAGCCGGAGGCCCAGGCGCTGCGCTACTCGCTCGAGACGTCCGACGGGTCCGTGCTCCTCGCCGGTATCGGCCCCGCCGACGCCGGTGAGACGACGCTCGCCGCCGGCACCACGTACTGGCTCCGGCTGACGGCGCCCTCGCTGCAGACCCGCTGCCTCCTCCTGCCCGGACTCCGGGCCGATTTTGCGCTCGGGCGACCCGTCGACGGCTTCGAGACCACCGACGTGGCGCGCAGCGTCGACGGCGGGCAGCGCTGGGTGCGGCAGCGTCTCAACGGCATCGGTGCGGGCCTCCGCGTGCGGAGGCGACGACCGACGACCACGACGACGCTTCCCCCCGTCGTCACGCCGAGCACGTCGACGACGACCGTCCCGTCGGGCTCGACGACCACGTCGACCACGACCCGCGCGTCGTCCACGACCAGCACGTCCGTCGCGTCGACGAGCACCACGACGTCCACGACCACCGGTTCGACGAGGACGACGTCCTCGACCACGGTGCCGTCGACCACCACCACCGTCGTCAGCTCGACCACCACCACGACGCTCGCCACGGGCGCCTACCGCGCGCCGTACGCCGACGGCTACCTCGGCTTCTACGACCCCACCACCGTCCCGGTCTGGCCGCAGCGCATGATCCTCATGCTCGGCGAGGCCGACGCACAGGGCCCCTTGATCGCGAGCGCGAAGGCCGTCGCGGCGGCGGCGAACAACGCCAGCGCCAAGTTCATCTTCTACCTGAGCCTCACCGAGATGGACTCGCGCTGCAACTGCTTCGACCAGACCTTCTACGACGGCTGGAAGTCGGTCCACCCGGAGTGGATCCTCCACGACGCGAACGGTAACCCCGTCACCACCGCCAACGGGATCGGGCGGCTCTTCGCGGTCGACATCGGGAACCTCGCCTACGCCGACGCGTGGGCGGACTACGCGTTCGCGGCGATGGACCGATACGGGTGGGACGGGGTCTTCGCCGACAGCGTCATCCGCGGGAACTTCTCCGGCTGGTCCGGCGCGCCGATCAACCCGCGCACGGGGCGACCGATGACCGTGCCGGAGTACCGCAGCGGCATGCTCGCCGCGCTGCAGCGGCTGCGCGCCCGCTTCGACGCGCGGGGCAGCATCCTCGTCGGGAACCACTCCTCGGCGTGGGATCCCGCGACGTTCGCCGACCCGATCGTCAAGCAGGAGATCACGACGATGCACGGCGTCGAGCTCGAGGACTGCGTCTACGACTTCAACGGCGTGCGCCAGTCCGAGGCGAGCTGGATCGCGCAGCTCCAGTACCTCGACTACGCCAACCAGGCCGGCGTGCGCACGATCTGCAACGGCCCGGGCGGGTCGATCGGCGATCCGACGGAGCGCTGGTACGTCCTCGCGAGCTACCTCCTCACCAAGGAAGGCTTCTCGAGCGTCGCCGAGATCAACACGCTCGGCACGTGGTGGGACGGCCTCGGCTACGACCTGGGCGCGCCGCTCGGCCGCTTCTACTGCCTCGATCCGGCCGCGGGGCTCGCCCCGACGGCGAGCTGCCCGAGCACCGGAAAGATCTACGGACGCGACTGGCAGCACGGGCGCGTGCTCGTGAACCCCACGTCGGGGACGACGGTGCACATCACGCTCGGCGAGACGCTGCTCCTCCGCGGGTCGTCGGTCACCTCGGTCGATCTCTCGCCGGGCTCGGGCGTGGTGCTCGTGCGCCCGTGAGCGTCACGGCACCTCGGCGCGCGGCGCGGGTCCGCTGATCCCGTCGTCTCCGCGGTGCCACATCGCACGCGGCGCCTCGTGAGCCGCAGTTCCGCACAGAAAGCTTGTGGTGGAGCTGCTCCTCATCCTGCGTGAACGGCTTTTTCACCCTCTTTTTTCTTCGGGCCCACGGCTTCGACTGATAAGCGGTCGCCCCGCTTCGCGCGGACCCGACAAATCGCACCCCCCCGGGATGCCGGGAGGAGAGGAGGATCGGATGCGACAGCACGGACAACCAACCCAGCAGCGTGGGCGGGCCAAGCGGACGTTCCTGGTCGCCGCCACCGTGGCGCTCCTCGGCGCTTCGAGCGCGAGGGCGGCGAGCGAGGGCGGCGTAGTGCCCACGCTCTCGGGTCTGCCCTACACGCCTCGGGTCGAGGGGTCGCTTCGCGTGGGCCGTCACGGGGCGGCCATTCGGTTTGCGAGCCCGACGAACGCGAGCCTCGCCATGGTGCACGTGCTCTGGAAGCGCCCGAGCGAGGGGTGCCGCGTCGCACTCCAGGAGAACGGCGGCGCCGCGCTCGCGAGCGCGTCCGTTCCCGACGGCGCGACGGGCTGGACCGCCATCCCGCTCGTCGCCCCGCTCACCAGCGGGACGTCGTACCACCTCGTCGTGACGTGTGATCCACCGAGCCGCTCGCGCCTCGCCTACGTGCGCGGCGCGCAGGCCGCGGGACGTTGCGGCGGATGGGCCGTCGAGCAGGTCCACGGCGGGAAGCTCCGGCCGCGTGCGTGCGGCGTGGCGCCCGTGTTCGCGCTCACGTTCTCCGACGGCACGTGGTGGGGCCAGCCCTACAGCCCACTCCGCCCGGGACGCACGGTCCGCGTCTGCGGGAAGAGCCAGGTGAGCGCGACGCTCGTCCCGAACCGCTCCGTCCTCCTGAGCGACGTCCGCATCCCCGGCGCGCGAGGCGTGGAGTTCACGCTCACCCGCGGCGACGGCGCGGTCGTCCTGTCGAACGTCGGGCCGAAGGCGACGGTGACCGGGGCCCCCGCATCGCTCGCGAAGGGCACGCCGTACACGCTCCGGCTCCGCAGCCGGAAGGGATCGGGCTGCACCCGCGTGCGAGCGATGGTGACGGATCTCGTCGTGGGTCCCGGTCTGGGCGGGATCGACGTGATGAGCTTCCAGACCAGCCGCGACGGCGGGCAGACCTGGCGGAGCTTCACGGGCTCGCTCGGGCTCGAGCTCGCGACCGACGAGCCGTCGGGGAGCTGCGGCGACGCCTGCACGGGCGGCTCGCCCTCCGGCGGCTGCGGCGCGAGCTGCGGGCCCACAGAGCCGGCGGGCGGCCCCGCCTGCGGCAACGACGTGCTCGATCCGGGCGAGGAGTGCGACGGCCGGGCCACCGGGACGTGCACGGCCGGCTGCACGAGCGACTGCCGGTGCGAGCCGACCCGCTCCTACAAGTCGATCTACACGGGCGGCTACCTCGGGGTGTACGACCCCTCCACCGTCCCGGTCTGGCCGCAACGTCTCGGCCTCATCCTCGGCGCCGTCGACGCGCAGGGGCCGCTCATCGCGCACGCGAAGCAGGTGGCCGCTGCCGCGGGGAACACCGACGCGCGCTTCATCTTCTACCTGAGCCTCACGACGCTCGATTCCCAGTGCAACTGCCCCGAGGAGGACCTGTTCCAGAGCATCTCCGCCGCCCATCCCGACTTCTTCCTCCACGACCAGAACGGCAACCGCGTCTCCAACTTCATCGACCAGTACGGCGCGAACCGGCTCTTCGTCGTCGACGTCGGGAACCCGGCCTACGTCGATGCGTGGGTGGCGTTCGTCGACGCGAAGATCCAGCGCGACGGCTGGGACGGCGTCTTCGCCGACAACATTCTCCGCGGGAACTTCTACGCGTATTCCGCGATTCCCGTGAACCCGCGGACCGGCGCGCCCTACACGACCGAGCAGTACCGGCAGGACATCCTCTTCGCACTCCAACGCCTGCGCCAGCACCTCGACGCGGAGGGGAAGCTCATCTTCGGCAACCACAGCAACGCCTGGGAGGCCGACACCTTCTCCGACCCGGTCATCCAGCAGCAGATCACGACCATGCACGGCGTCGAGGTGGAGGACTGCGTCTTCGGCTACGACGGCTCTCCGCACTCCGAGACGGACTGGATCGCCCAGCTGCAGTACCTCGACTACGCCAACCGGCACGGCGTGCACACGATCTGCAACGGCTCCTCGGGGACGATCGACGACTCCAGCACGCGGCCCTTCCTCCTCGCGAGCTATCTCCTCACCAAGGAGGGCTTCTCGAACATCGCGGAGCTGAACACGCTCGGCAGCTGGTGGGACGGGTACAACACCGACCTCGGCGCCCCGCTCGGCCCGTACACCTGTCTCGACCCGAACGCGGGCTTCAGCACGACGAGCGACTGCCCCAGCACGGGGAAGGTCTACGCCCGCAACTGGGAGCGCGGGCTCGTGCTCGCGAACCCGAGCGCCAGCACGACGGTCACGGTCCCGCTCGACCAGAGCCTCCTCCTGAACGGCCAGCAGGTGCGGTCCGTGACCCTCGGTCCGCGCTCGGGAGTCACGCTCCTCCAGCCCTGAAGTCGGAGACGCCGCGCGCCACGAGCCAGTCTGCGATGGCGGTCGCTGCGAGCGCATGCCCCGCAGCGTTCGGGTGGTCGCCATCGTACGCGACGAAGAGCGACGCGTGGCCGCGGTAGGCGGGGCGAAAGATGGTGGTGAGGTCGAGGACGGGCACCCCGCGTCGCGTGCCGATCTCCAGCACGCGGCGCGGGTAGGTGCTCAGCGGAAACGGCGCGGCCACCGCCGCGGGGATCGGGAACGTGACGAGCAGGAGCCGGAACCCCTCGCGCGTCGCGAGCCGGGCCATGCGCGCGACGGCCGCGTCGACCTGCGTCCAGCCGCGCTCCACCTCCTCCGTATCCTCCCCGTCGAGCACCTGCGTGCGGAGGCGCGTGAGCTCGTCGGGGGCGCGGAGACCCCGGACGGCTGCGAGCGTCGCGTAGGCGAGCCGGCTCCGCTTGACGAGGTTCCGGACCGCGTACGCGGGGCCCGACTCCACGAGCGCCTCGAGCCGCCCGGGCCGGTCGCCCCGTCCGAGGAGGCCGTCCGGGCTGACGTGCATCCGGGAGACGTCGACGATGTCGTTCCAGCACACGCCGACGACGACCCAGTCGGGCGCGTAGCGGCGCCCTTCGTGCTCCAGGTACCGGGCCTCGAGCTCCGTGTCGTAGGCCGGGACGCCCGCGTTGACGACCTCGGCGGGGACGCCGTGCGCGGTGAGCGTCCCCGCGAGCCGGGCCGTCACGGTGGCGTCGTCGCCGACCCCGTAACCGAACACGATCGAATCGCCGAGGAAGAGGATCCGCGCACGCCCCGGTGTGCGCGCGTACG
>CAZLYE010000221.1:0-4719 GCA_964562865.1 uncultured Binatia bacterium (SeqCode)
ACGGGATCGCACTCGCCGGTCGTCAGGCTGCGGCAGCCGATCGTGCAGTTCGAGAGGTCCGAGAGCGGGCAGCTCGCGTCGGCGACCTGGCCGGCGGAGCAGCGATCGGTGAACGACGTCTCGGCCGTCAGGCCCGACGACTGGCCGGTCGCGGTCAGGGTGAACGTGACGCCCACGTCGTGCTCGTCCACCACGAAGTCCGAGTTCGAGAAGTCACCGCTGTCGTCGGCGACGGAGGTGAGCTCGTGATCGGGGCAGAGCGGCGGGTCCTCCTGCAGCGTGATGCCGACCGTCTCTCCCGGCTGCCAGCCCGACCCCGTGATGACGACCGTGTCGCCCGGCGCGTAGTCGGAGTAGTCCGTGGCGACGGTCGCAGCCGTCGCCGTCGCGATGGTGGCCATGAGCCCGACGAGTATCTCGAACCGACGCATGCAAGTTCCTCCGTGGATTGGGTACGAGTGGGCGCGGGTGATACGCGAGCGCGCGACGGACGTCAACGAAAAAACGCCGAAAGATGCGTGGCTCGCAGACTCCATGCGGCCCCCTGCGGCAGCCCGGGCAGCGACTGCCGGAAACGCCGTGCGGAGCGCTCACGGAGCGCTTCGACGGCGCGGACGCGTCGAGGCGCCGCACGTCGGCACCTCGGGTCGTGACGCTTCGAGTGCGCCGCGCGCCGCGGGTCCGCGGTGGGCCCGCGCGACGGGGCCTGCCCCCCGATGGCAAACCGCTCTTCGCACCGCTACGATACCGCGATGGCCTCCAGTGAGAGCATCGAGCACGCCGCGACCACGCTGTCCTTCGACGCGTTCTGGAGCTGGCTCCAGGCGCATCCGAACTGCATCATCCGCGCCGGCACGCCGGAGGCCGTCCTCTACGACGAGGAGAACCTGCACTGGCACTTCACCGTCGAGGGCAGCGAGACGCAGGTCGTCCAGCTCGTCCGCGGGAAGAGCCTCGTGGGCGAGCTGCTCGTCGCTCCCGCGGACATCGCGTACGTGCAGGGCGTGGCGGGCGAGGAAGAGGAGTTCGTGTTCGAGCTGATCTCGGAGTCCGAGACGGATCGCGTCGCGGCGTATCACTTCGTGCTGTCGCACGCCTACGACGGCCAGCAGCGTCCGTCGTCCGGGCGCGCGGTTCACTGACCGGCGTTCGCGGTCAGCACTCCGGACAGTAGACGGCGATCGTCTCGAGCATCGCGCCGAAGTCGATCGGCTTCCGGAACCAGTGGCGGACGCGGAGGGTGCGCGCGGCCTCGGCCACGTGCGCGTCCCCGGAATAGGCGATGACCGGGATCGCCGCCAGCGCGGGATCGGCGAGCTGCTCGGCGCGGAACTGGAGTCCGTCCTTCCGCGGCAGCATGACGTCGAGGACCACCACGGACGGCCGCGCGCCCTCGCGGAGACGCGTGATCGCCTCCTCGCCGTCGAAAGCGCCGATCACCCGATAGCCCTCCGCCTCGAGGATCGCCGTCATCGCGCCATGCAGCTCCTGATCGTCCTCGACGAGGAGAATCGAGTGCAGCCGCCTCATCGTGGTCCCGATAGCGGCCGCGCCCGGCGCCGCAGTATCCCCTGGCGATGGGAGGGCGCGACGCTCCGCGTGCAGTGGTGAAACGGGCGCGACCCTCTGCCCTCCGGCGTACCCAGGGGCGATCGTCGTCACTGCGTACGACGGGAGCGTTCATACGAAGCCGGGTCTTCGGCCCGCACGCGCGCGGCGCCGGTACGGGAGAAGGCGCACCCCGAGGGGCGAGAACCGTGCTCGGGAACCCGTGACGTCTCGCACACATCCCGACCGCGCGCATCCTTTGGTGCCGCGCGTCGACTCGGCTATGGTGCGCCGCCGTGCGGCTCCTGCTCACCCTCGTTCTCCTCGCGCTCGTCGCCCCGGGCGCGCACGCGCAGCACCAGACCCGGTCGCAGCGACGCTGCCTCGAGGCCCTCGATCGGGGCGGGGCGATCGTGGCCGCGGCGGCCGGCAGCGAGCTCGTCCGATGCGTCGACGCGGCCGTCGCGCGCCGCCTGGGTCGCGTGACGCTGGAGGACTGCGTCGCCGGAGACCTCCACGGCCGCGTCGCGCACGCCCGGGCTCGCGCGTCGAGCTTCGCGGCGAGGAAGTGCACGGTGCGTCCCGACTTCGGCCCGGCCAGCGCCGCCGCGGCTGCGGCGGCGTTCGCGGGGATGCTCGACGTGCACGCGCTCCTCGGGCCGGATCTCGACGCCGCCATCGCCGCCGCCCGCGGCGAGCCGCAGGGCAACGCGTGCCAGGCGGCCGTGACGCGCGGCCTCGTGCGCGTGGCCGACGTGCGGCTCGCCGTGTTCGGCGCGTGTGCGGCGACGGGTCTGCGCACGGGCTCGATCACTTCGGCGGCCGACCTGGACGCCTGTCACGCGAGCGACCCGCAGGGCCGCATCGCGCGGGCGATCCGCGCGGCGGGGCGCGCGGCAGGGAAGCGGTGCGCGGGCACGCAGACGGCCGTCGTGCTCCCCGGCGAGTGCGCGACGACGCCGACGGCCGGGCTCTTCGCGTGCGTCGCCAGCCGCGCTGCGTGCGACGTCTGCCTGGCGGTCGACGCGGCGAACGGCGTCGGCCGGTCGTGCCAGCGCTTCGAGGACGGCGTGGCACGACCGTACTGCGGCGAGCGTCCCGTGACCACGCAGTCCGTGGCCCGCCAGTGGAACGAGGAGACGCTGCAGGCGATCCGGCTCGACACGCCACGGCCCACGGTCCACGCGCGGAACCTCTTCCACGTCGCGGTCGCGATGTGGGATGCCTGGGCCGCGTACGATGCGACGGCCGTCGGCTATGTGACGCGCGACAAGGTCGTGTCCGACGACCCCGCCGACCGTGCCACCGCCATCAGCTTCGCCGCGTATCGCGTGCTCGCCGAGCGCTTCGCCAGGTCGCCCGGTGCCGCGCGATCGCTCGCCGCGTTCGCCGCCCGGATGGGCACGCTCGGGTACGACCCGACCTTCACGACCACCACGGGGACCAGTGCCGCGGCGCTCGGCAATCGGATCGGGGCCGCGGTCATCGCCTACGGGCTCGCGGACGGCGCGAACGAGAGCGGCGCGTACGCCGACCCGAGCTACATGCCCGTGAACCCACCCCTCGTCGTGAAGCTCCCCGGGACGACCATGGTCGACCCGAACCGCTGGCAGCCCCTCGCGCTCGACCTGATCGTCACCCAGAACGGGATCCCGCAGCCCGACAAGATCCAGACGTTCATTGGCTCGCAGTGGGGCGGGGTCCGTCCGTTCGCGCTCGTGCGGAGCGACCCGGCGCAGCCGTACTTCGACCCCGGGCCGCCACCGCAGCTCGGCGGCGCCGGCGACCGGGACTTCAAGGAGATGAACCTCGACCTCGTCCGCCGATCGAGCGAGCTCGATCCCGACGATGGCGTCACGATCGACATCTCCCCCGCGGTGCACGGCAACAACCCACTCGGGACCGACGACGGGACCGGCTACCCGACGAACCCGGTGACCGGTGCGCCGTACCCACCGAACGTCGTCCGGCGCGGCGACTGGGGACGCGTCCTGGCGGAGTTCTGGGCCGACGGGCCGAACTCGGAGACGCCGCCCGGACACTGGAACGTCATCGCGAACTCGGTGTCCGACGACGAGCGCCTGGAGAGGCGGCTCGGCGGAGTCGGGCCGGTGCTCGACCGCCTCGAGTGGGACGTGAAGCTCTACCTCGCGGTCGACGGCGCCGTGCACGACGCGGCGATCGCGTGCTGGGGCCTCAAGCGCCGGTACGACTCCGTCCGTCCGATCTCGGCCATCCGCTACATGGGCGGCCTCGGGCAGTCGACGGACTCGATGAGCCCGTCGTACGCCGCGAACGGCCTGCCGCTCGAGCCCGGGCTCGCGGAGCTGATCACGTCGGCGACGACGGCTCCCGGGCAGCGCCACGAGCACCTCGCCGGACACGAGGGCGAGATCGCGATCCGCGCCTGGCCGGGACAGCCGGTGACCCCGACCACCGCGCGCGCTGGCGTGCAGTGGATCCGCGCCGTCGAGTGGGTGCCGTACCAGAAGAACACGTTCGTCACGCCGGCGTTCGCGGCGTACACCTCCGGCCACAGCACGTTCAGCCGGGCGGCGGCCGAGGTCATCGCGCGCTTCACGGGGAGCCCGTACTTCCCCGGCGGGCTCGGCGAGCTCTACGCGCGCCGCGACGGCTTCCTCACCTTCGAGGTGGGGCCGAGCACGGACGTCGTCCTCCAGTGGGCGAGCTACTTCGACGCGGCGGACGAGGCCGGCGTCTCGCGACGCTGGGGCGGCATCCACATCCAGGCGGACGACTTCGAGGGCCGCATGATCGGCGACCAGGTCGGGATCGACGCGTTCGCGCTGGCGAGCCGCTACTTCGCGGGCACGATCGCGCCGTAGGGCGACGTGCGGTCAGATCCAGCGCGCCCAGCCGTCGGGGTGGGCGAGCTTGTAGCGCCGATACCGAGCGCAGAGCGGATAGAGGCCGAGCACCACGCCGGCCGCGGCCGTGTACGTCGCGAGGAGGCCGTCCCGATGGGTCGCCCCGAGTGCCCACGCGGCGAGGACGAGGGCGTGGACGTGGAGGAGGTAGAAGAAGAGCGCCGTCTGCCCGAGGATGAGGAGGGGGCGGAGCCGGCGGGCAGCCGCGGGCGACCGGCGGTCCACGCGGAACAGGGCGGCGAGGCAGAGCGCCATCAGGCCCAGCTCGAGCGCGGTGTAGGCG
>CAZLYE010000222.1:0-11465 GCA_964562865.1 uncultured Binatia bacterium (SeqCode)
TCGTCGTACGCGTTGTTGATGCGCAGACCCGAGGACAGCCGCTCGATCGCGGTGTTCAACGACGAGGTCGAACCCGCGAGGTGTCGCTGCGCGGTCAGCGACGCGATGTTGGTGTTTACGACCAATGCCATGGATTCGATCCTCCTTGAGGGTTTGGGAGCGGGGATCCTTCCCCACCCGTCTCTGGCCATATATCGGGCGACCCGGGCGGGGACTTGAACGGGACCCGACCTCCCCCCGCACGGAGCCTGCGTGCTAGGGTCGGCGACGTGGCGGCACGGGAGGAGCGGATCGCCGTCGAGGCCGCGGCGCTCGGCTTCCCTCTCATCGGCTGTGCGCCGCTCGCCCCTCTCCCCGTCGGACGCTTCCTCGACGGCTGGCTCGCCGACGGGCGCGCCGGGGAGATGGCGTACCTCGCAGGGGGCACAGCGGTGCGGCTCGACCCCCGCGTCGCGATGCCCTGGGCGCGCTCGGTCGTGTCGCTCGCGTGGCCGTACCGCCCGCCGCCCCCGGCGCCGGAGGACTGGCGGCGGACGCTCCGCGGCCGGATCGCGGCGTACGCCCTCGGGATCGACTATCACGATCGCCTCGGCACGCTGCTCCACGCCCTCGCGGCGCGGCTCGCGCACGCGTTCCCCGGCGCACGCTTCCGGCGCTACGTCGACACGGGCCCGGTGCTCGAGCGCGAGTGGGCGGCGCGCGCGGGCCTCGGATGGATCGGGAAGAACACGCTCGTACTGCACCGCGCCCTCGGCTCGTACTTCTTCCTCGCCGAGCTGTTCACGGACCTCGAGGTGGAGCCCGTGCCGCTCCCCGTCGACCACTGCCGCGGCTGCACGCGCTGCCACGCCGCCTGCCCGACCGGAGCGCTCGGACCGGGCTACACCATGGATCCGCGCCGCTGCATCGCCTACCTGACGATCGAGCACCGGAGCGCCATCCCGCGGGATCTCCGCGCGCAGCTCGGGAACTGGATCTTCGGCTGCGACGTCTGCCAGGAGGCATGCCCCTGGAACCGGGACGCGCACGACGCCGCGGCGTCGGACGCGCTCGCGCCGCCGCTCCTGCCCCTCCTCGCGCTCGACGTGGAGGGCTTTCGGGGCCGGTTCCGCGGCACGGCGATCCGGCGGACGAAGCGGCGCGGCCTCCTGCGGAACGTCGCCGTCGCGCTCGGCAACAGCGGCAACCCCGACGCGGTCCCCGCCCTCGCCGCCGCGCTCGCCGACCCCGAGCCGCTCGTCCGCGGGCACGCCGCGTGGGCGCTCGGACGCGTGGGCGGCGGCGCGGCCCGGCGGGCCCTGGAGGCCGCCGGGGCCCGCGAGACCAACGCCGACGCCGCCGCCGAGATGCACGCCGCCCGCGCCGCGCTCTGACGGGTCCGGCAGGCGATCCGCCCGGCCCGGGAAGGCCCTGCATCCGTCCGCGGACCCGACGCGTAGGTCCAGCGTGGCCGGGCCCGGTGGCCCGCCCGGACGAAAGGAGCGAGCGATGACGCGTACGACGATGCTGGCGGTGGCGATCGGGGCGATGCTGGCGGGGTCCGCGGGCGCGGCGACCCCGGGTCCGATCTGCCAGGAGGAGTGCGCGCCCCGGATCCAGCGGGACTGCGGATCGCTGCACGGAAAGGCCCGGCGGAAGTGCCGGCGCCAGCTCGTTCGCGCCTGCAAGGCGACGACGCCCGAGCTGGCCTGCTCCCTGACCGACGCGGGCACGGACGGCGGGCCGGCGAACGGCGGGCCGGGATTCCCCGGCGGCTCCGGGGGCGGCGCGGTCCAGGCGATCACCGCGGCGCTCGGCAACAAGCTCGTCACGCTCGACACGAATCGCTTCTTCGACAGCGGCTCGATCGCGGAGACGCAGAAGCTGCAGCTCTGCAGCTCGGGCAGCGTCTCGCTCGTCGACACCACCATCACGTCGACCACCGATCCCAACTTCGACAACACCTTCGACGACACCAAGACCTTCGACGGCACCTGGCAGGTCCGGCTGGTGGGCGGCGCTCCGGTGCTCGAGCTCGACCTGGGCGAGCCGCAGCCCCGCCAGCTGGCCGTCACGCAGGACGCTCAGGGCGCCCTCTTCCTCGATGGCACGCGCGCCGACGTCGAGGACGCGGGCGGCGCGTGCGGCGGCACGCCGGCGCAGCCGAGCGACCCGGGGACCCAGGATCCGACGGGCGGGACGCCGGACCCGGTCGCCCAGGTGACGCAGGCCCTCGCCGGGCACGCGCTCGTGCTCACCGAGACGAATGCGGGCTTCGGCACCCGCCAGACCGCGATCGTGCTCTGCGCCTCGGGCCGCTACGTGAAGGACGTCACCGTGAGCGCGGCGCCCGGCCACGTCCAGGAGACGATCGGGGCGTGGGTGGTCACGGTCGACGGGACCGGACCCGTCGTCACGCTGACGGCCGACCGGACCGGGGCGGACGGCCAGTTCACGGTCGCAGCGGACGCCCAGGGGAACCTTCTCCTGAACGGCATCGCCGTGACCGAGGGCGACCCGAGCACGGTCCCCGGGATCTGCGCGCAGCTCTGACCCTCCCGGCCCGCCTGCCCACGAACCCCCGGGGTGCATCCGCCCCGGGGGCTCGTGCATGGTGGGGCGACGTGCAGCGCGGGGGCAACGCCGCCGCGTCCGGTCCCCGAGTGCGAGCTGCAACTAGGGCCGGCCGCCCGGGAAGAGCCGGCACACGGCGCGAAGAGCCTCTCCGATGTACGCGACCTCGTCGAGCGTGTTGTAGAGCGCCAGCGAGACGCGGACCTGCGCCCGATCGCCGAAGTGCCGCACCAGCGGCTCGGCGCAGTGCATCCCCGATCGCACCATGATCGCGTAGCGGTTCGAGAGCATCCCGGCGAGATCGTCGGCGGACATCCCTCTGGCCGTGAACGACACGATGGGGAGCCGCGTGGCGGACGAGAGCGCCGGGCGGAGCTCCAGTCCGGGGATGCCCCCGACCTGCTCGACGAGCGCCTGCGCGAGGCGGCGCCCGTGCTCCTGCACGTCATCCATGCCGACGGCCATCAGGAACCGGGCGGCGGCGCCCAAGCCGATCGCGCCCTCGATGTTCGGGGTGCCCGCCTCGTAGCGGTGCGGGATCCGCTCGAGCTCGACCGCTTGGGACGTCACGCGCGTCACCATGCCGCCGCCGAAGAGCATCGGCGAGCCGGCCTCGAGCAGCTCCCGCCGGCCGTAGAGGACTCCGATCCCGCTCGGACCGCACATCTTGTGGGCGGAGAAGGCGAGGAAGTCGCACCCGAGCGCCTTCACGTCGATCGGCATGTGCGCGACCGACTGGGCTGCATCGACCAGCGTGAGGAGCCCTCGCCGCCGCGCCTCGGCGATCATCGCCTCGATCGGGGCGATCACGCCCGTCACGTTCGAGGCGTGTCCGAGGGCGAGGAGCCGCGTCCGCGGGCCGATGGCACCGAGCATGTCGTCGACGGGCAGCTCGCCCGACTCGTTCACCGTCGCCGTCCTCACGGCGGCCCGGGCCCTCCACGGGAGGAGGTTCGAATGATGGTCGGCGACCGAGCAGACGATCTCGTCATCCTGGCCGAGGCCGACGAGATGCGCGGCCAGGTTGATCGCCTCGGTCGTGTTCCGGACGAAGACGATCTCGTCGGCGCTCGCGTTGATGAGGTCCGCCACCGCCACGCGCGCGTCCTCGAAGAGCGCGTCGGCCTCCTGAGCGAGCAGGCTGACGCCCCGGTGAACGTTCGCGCACACGTCGGTGTAGTAGTGCTGGACGGCATCGATCACGACCCTCGGCTTCAGCGACGTGCTCGCGTTGTCCGCGAAGACCACCTGCTTCCCGCCGCTCCGGCGTGCGAGAGCCGGGAAGTGCTCGCGGATGTCGGCGAGGGTCGGTTCGCGCGCGGGGGTGACGGCCGGCTCCATGGACGTCAGAGGCGCGCCGGCCCGAGGCGTGAGCGGAGGAAGCAGAACTTGTTCGACGCCTCCGGAGTGATCTCGTCGACGACGTCGATCTGGAAGCGACTGCGCTCGCCCAGCGCGGAGCGGCACCGGCGGAGCGCCAGGTCGGTGTCCGGCGCGGCGCCCGGCTCGCGCATCAGGGACACGCGGTACCGATCCGCGGCCTCCTGGATCAGGCGATGCGCCGCGAGGCCCGGGATCCTGCGGAAGATCTCGTCCACCTCGAGCGCCGTGAACACGCGCCCGCCGGCGGTCACGGTATCGGCGATCCTGCCCTCGATGGCGGCGATCGCCTGGGTGCGCCGGCCGCACGGACACTCCCCGTCGGCGAGACGGACCACGTCCCCGAGGTCGTAGCGGATGAAGGGCATGTTGAAGTTGTCGAGGTCGGTGACCAGAACCCGCGCGAGCTCTCCCGGGCGGGCCGGGCGGCCGTCGCGCACGGCCTCGAAGAGGACCATGTCCATGCGCACGTGCAGCCGGCCCTCCTCGCACTGGTTCGCGATGTCGGTCAGCTCGGAGGCGCCGTACTGCGTGTAGACCTCGCAGCCGAACACCTCGGTCAGCAGGTCTCGCAGCGACCCCGTGAGGAGCTCGTACGAGGTCACGATGACCCTCAGGCGGGGCGCCCTCTGCCCCGTCCGGCGCAGGTAGCGTGCGAAGGCGCCGAGGTACACGGGGTCCGCCACGATCACGGACGGGGGGTACGCGGCGATCCGCGCCCGGAGGGCCTCCATGTACGCGTCCGGCGCCACGAGGATGTTCGGCAGCCAGGCCGGCAGCCCGATCATGCCGGCCAGGTGACGGAGCGGCGGGATCTGCAGCAGGGCGTTGGTGAACGCGTTGTCGGGGTCGTCGTACTCGAGCGAGCACGAGTTCGGCGTGCACGTCGGCGTCGTCAGCACGAAGATCGGCACGTTGCGGATCCCCCGCATCCGCAGCAGGACCGCGTAGGAGAGCGACCGCGGCCAGGTCGCGTCGGGGCGGACGAAGTGCACGCTCTCGCCCGTCGACCCGGAGCTGCGGCCGAGCTGGTGCGGCGGGTACGTCCGGCCCTCCCGGACCAGCCGATCGGGAAAGTTCCGCCGGATGTCGTCCTTGGTGAGGGGAGGGATGCGGGCGAGGTCCTCGCGCGTCCGGATCGCCTCCGGCCGGACTCCCGCCTCGCGGAACCGGTCACGGTAGAACGGGACGTGGTCGTCCGCGAAGCGGAGCAGGCGCTCGAACTTGCGCCACTGCGCGGCCTCCAGCTCTGCGAGCGAGCGCCGCCGGAACGCCCGCTCGCGCCCGGCCTGATACATGGCGAGCCGGTACAGCCACGCGCTGTCCCGTGACGTGTGGTAGATCTGCCTGGCCAGGTGCTTTGCGGCCGCCCCGCCCCGCCGAGCGAGGGGCGCGGACCCGTCCGTCGCCCCCGCCGGCACGCGAGTCTCCAGCCGTCCCGGGTTGCCCTCGAGCATATGCATACGGATCCGGCGACCGTGTGCACCTACGATGCTGGCAATGGAGCCGTCAAGCGAAAAAGCGAGGGCGAACTCGCCGCATCAGGCGCCTGGCCGAGCCGCCGGAAGGCGGAAGCGGTCGGAGGGGCTAGCCGACCAGCGGCCGGCCGCAGGCCGGATCGACGCCGAGTGCCCCGAGGAGCCGGTCCCGTACCATGGCGGCCGCGCGCTCGTGCGCGGCCGGGTCCTCCCCCACGGAGAGCCGCCCGCCCGCGATCATGTCGTGGCCGCCTGCGGAGCGGCTCCCGAGGACGCGCTGCAGGACGTCGCCCGCGTTGACGTCGCGGTCCGTCGTGCGGATCGAGACGTGCAGGCACGTGCCGAACGTCCCGATGGCCGCCGCCCACTCCACCTGATCGAGCCGGAGGAGGAAGTCGGCGAGCTCGGCCACCATGTCCGGGTACTGCACCTCGCCGAGCATCGACACGACGACCCGGTCGTAGAGCGTCGCGCGCTCGATCCCCTCGCGGAAGACGCGGAAGTACTCGCGCGGCACGCGCGCGTTCTCGATCTTCGCGAGCCGCCGCTTGTTGGTGTACGGATAGAGGAAATGGGCCGCCTCGATGTCGGCGGCGGTGGCCTCGCGCCCGAGGTCCTGCGTCTCCGCCGCGATGCCGTAGAAGAGCGCGGTCGCGATCTTCGGCTCGGGCACGAGCTTCGATTCCTCGAGGTACTCGGTCACGATCGTCGACGTGGCGCCGTACTGATCGCGCAGGTCGAGGAACGCGACGCCCGGGTACGTGTCGTACGCCGGGTGGTGGTCGATCACCGCGACGGGGACGATGCCGTCTGGCAGGGAGTTGTTGGAGCGTCCGGGCTGCGTGTCGACCAGCACGACCTGCGTGTCGCCGCCGAAGCGGACCTCGCTCACCGGTACGAGCGTGATGTTGAGGTAGGTGAGCATCGCGCGGTTCTCGGCGCGTCCGACGATGCCGCCGAGGGCGATGTGCGACTCGCGCTTGACGAGCGTCGCGGCGAGGAACTTGAGTGCGGCCGCGCTCGCGAGCGAGTCGGGATCGGGGTTGTCGTGCGGCAGGATGACGAGCGGCCCGGGGCGGTCGAGCGCCTGCAGGAGGCCCGTCAGCGCGCCGCGGCTGGGGACGGTAGCCATGCCGCCGTGGGCCTTCCCTTATGTCATCAGGGCTCCCGCCTGTCCATCAGCCGGGAGGAGCCCGGCGCGCCGCCCGGATCGCGACGGCCGCCGCGCGGAGCCCCGCGAGGATGCCGTCCTCGTAGTTGAACTCCGCACTCTCGAGGAGCGGTACGAAGTCGTGCGGGTTCCGGAGATCCTCGGGCGTCACGTGCGGAACGAGACGGCGCGCCAGCGCGAGGACCTTCGCCTCCTGTTGCGCGGCCATCGCGTCCAGGAGCGCCTCGACGTCCGGGCTCACGGTGCGCGATCGTAGATCGCGCACCGGCGCGGCGGCAAACGAGTAGCGCGTGCCGGAGGCCTCTGGTAGCGTCGTCGCCATGGACGTGGTGCGGCCGGAGCGGTTCTTCTCCGAACGATTCGGGCTCTCGGACCGTGCGCTCGAGCGCATCCTCGGCACGGCGCTCGAACGCCGGGCGGACTGGGCGGACCTCTACTTCGAGTTCCGGGTGAACCAGACGGCCTCGCTCGAGGAGGGTGTGGTCAGGAAGGCGACCCGGAACGTCAGCCAGGGCGTCGGGGTGCGCGTCGTCGCGGCGGCGCGTAGCGGATATGCGCACTCGGACGAGATCTCGCTCGACCGTCTGGAGCTCGCGGCGCGCTCCGCGCGGGCGATCACCGACGAGCGCTCGACGAGCGTCGCCGTCGCAGCGGCCACGCCCTCCCCCACCCCGCACGACCTCTACGCGGTGGCGCGGCCGCCGATCGACACGCCGGCCGTCGACCAGGTCGCGCTCCTCGCACGGGTCGACGCCGCCGCCCGCGCGGTCGATCCCTCCATCACGAACGTGCTCGCCGGCATCGGGATCGAGCATCGCGTCGTGCTCGTCGTGAGCTCCGCCGGCACGATCGTGGGCGACGTCCGCCCGCTCGTCCACCTGAGCGTCACCTGCATCGCGGAGCGCGGCGACCTGCGCCAGCAGGGGAGCTACGGCGGCGGTGGGCGCTTCGTCTTCGACACGCTGCTCGACGGGCGCGCGGAACGCTTCGCCCGTGAAGCCGCGCGCCAGGCGCTCGTGAACCTCGACGCCGAGGAGGCGCCCGCGGGGACCATGACCGTCGTGCTCGGGCCCGGCTGGCCGGGCGTGCTGCTGCACGAGGCGATCGGTCACGGGCTGGAGGGCGACTTCAACCGCAAGCGCGTCTCGGCCTTCACGGACCGGATCGGCACGCGCGTCGCCTCGGAGCTCTGCACGGTGGTCGACGACGGCACGCTCGCGAGCCGCCGCGGCTCGCTCAACGTCGACGACGAGGGCACGCCGACCCAGCGGACCGTCCTCATCGAGCGCGGCGTGCTCCGCAGCTATCTCCAGGACCGGCTGAACGCGGGTCTCATGGGGATGCCGGCCACCGGCAACGGGCGGCGCGAGAGCTTCGCGCACATGCCGATGCCGCGGATGACCAACACGTTCATGCTCGCGGGAGAGGACGCGCCGGAGGACATCATCCGCTCCGTCGACCGCGGCCTCTACGCGGTCTACTTCGGTGGCGGGCAGGTCGACATCACGAGCGGAAAGTTCGTCTTCTCAGCGAGCGAGGCGTACCTCATCGAAGGCGGCCGGATCGGACGGCCGGTACGCGGCGCGACGCTCATCGGCAACGGACCGGACGTGCTCACGCGCATCAGCCGCGTGGGCGCGGATCTCGGCCTCGACGAGGGCATCGGCACCTGCGGGAAGGACGGGCAGTCGGTGCCGGTCGGCGTCGGCCTCCCGACCATCCGGATCGACGGCCTCACGGTCGGCGGCACGCAGGCCTGAGGCGCATGGAACCGATCGACGTCGCGCAGGACCTCGTCGCGCGCGCGCGTGCGGCGGGCGCGCGCGCGGCCGACGCGGTCGTCGCGGAGAGCGACGGGCTCTCGGTCGGGGTGCGCCTGGGCGAGGTGGAGAAGCTCAAGCGCGCGCACCAGCGGCGCGCCGGCCTCCGCGTCTTCGTCGGCGACTCGACCGCGATCGTGTCCACGGCCGACCTCTCGCCCGCCGCGCTCGACGAGCTCGCGCGCGAGGCCGTGACGCTCGCGCGCGCGACGGCGCCCGATCCGTTCGCCGGCCTCCCGGACCCCGCGGACCTCGCGGCCGACCTTCCGGAGCTCGACCTCCACGACCCGGCGGTCGCGGCGCTCGAGCCCGAGCAGGCGCTCGCCTGGGCGCGCGACGGGGAGGCGGCCGCGCTCGCCGCGGCCGCCGAGATCACGAACTCCGAGGGCGCGGAGGTCGGAGCCGACGCCGGCCGTGTCGCGTACGCGTCGAGCCTCGGGTTCGCCGGTGCGTACGACGGCTCGCACGCGAGCCTCGCCGTCGTCCCCGTCGCGACGCGTGACGGGCTCATGCAGCGCGACTCCTGGTACACCGCGCACCGGAAGCTCGTCGGGCTGGAATCGCCGGCCGCGGTCGGACGCGAGGCCGCGCGTCGCACGCTCCGCCGCCTCGGCGCGCGCCGGCCTCCGACGTGCGAGTGTCCCGTCGTGTTCGATCCGGAGATCGCAACCTCGCTCCTCCGCCATCTGGCCGGCGCCATCTCCGGCTCGGCGCTCTACCGGCGCATGTCGTTCCTCGTCGATCGGTTGGGCGAACAGGTGGCCTCGGACGTGGTACGCGTGGTCGACGACCCGCTGCGGCCGTCCGCACCCGCCTCGCGCCCCTTCGACGGCGAGGGCGTCCGCCAGACCCGTCGCGTCGTCGTCGACCGCGGCGTGCTGGCGACGTACCTCCTGGACTCGTACTCGGCGCGGCGGCTCGGACTCCGCACCACCGGGCACGCGGCTCGTTCGGTGGGCGACGCGCCGGGCGCCGGCCCGACGAACTTCGTGCTCGAGCCGGGCGCGCACACGCCCGAGGCGATCATCGCCTCCGTGCGCTCGGGTCTTTACGTGACCGAGCTGATCGGCTTCGGCGTGAACCCGGTGACGGGCGACTACTCGCGGGGCGCCGCAGGACTCTGGATCGAGAACGGCGAGCTCGCGTATCCCGTCGAGGAGCTCACCATCGCCGGCAACCTGCGCGACATGCTGCGGGACATCGAGATGGTGGGGAACGACCTCACGCTGCGAAGCTCCATCGCTTCGCCGACGGTCAAGCTCGCGCGCATGACCGTGGCCGGCGCCTAGCGCTCGTCACTCCGCCTCTTCCTCCTCGTCCTCGTCGTCGTCATCGTCGTCCCAGTCGTCGTCCTCGTCGTCGATGTCCTCGTCGTCGTCGACGTCCTCGTCCTCGACGTCGTTGACGTCTTCGTCCTCTTCACGCCCGCGGATCGCAGCGTCGATGTCGGATGTCGTGAACCGCTCTCGCATACCAGACCCCCTGCTCAGGAAACTCCGCCGGAAGCGTCGCGACTGCCTCTCATCACATTTGCCCAGCCGTGTCCATCACTTGGCGTCTCACCCTCGACCTCGAAGCCGAGCGCGCCGATCATCGCGCGCGCGTCGTCGCGGCGCTGGCCCGGCGTGGTGAGATAACCCTCGACGAAGATCGAGCTCGCCGCGAAGAGCGCGAGGCCTTGCGCCGCGCCGAGCGCCCGCTCGCGGCCCCCGGCCGCGCGAAGGTCGGCCCGCGGACTCGTGAGGCGGAAGAGCGCGAGCGCACGGAGGCAGTCCGCGGCGGTGGGTGACGACCGCTCGCCGAGCGGCGTGCCGTCGATCGGGTGGAGGAAGTTCACGGGCAGCGAGGCGACGTCGAGGCCGCGCAGCTCCTCCGCGACGTCGACGAGATCCTCGTGCGTCTCGCCCATGCCCATGATGACGCCGGAGCAGGCGGACAGCCCCGCGCGGGCGGTGCCCTCCACGGTCGCCCGCCGGTCGTCGTACGTGTGCGTGCTGCAGATCTCCGGGTAGAAGCGCCGGCTCGTGTTCAGGTTGTGGTTCACGAAGTCGATGCCCGCCTCCCGGAGCGTCGCCGCCTGTCGCTCGTCCATGATCCCGAGGGACACGCAGAGCTCGAGCGACGGGAACTCGCGGCGGATGGCGCGGGCCGCGCCCGCGAAGTGACCGACGTCGGCCTCGCTCGGCCCACGCGCGCTCACCACCATGCAGTAGCGCCGGGCACCGGTGGCGACGGCACGACGCGCGTTGGCCACGAGCTCCTCGACCGGCAGGAGACGGTAGCGCTGGATGTCGGCGCTGGAGACGGCCGACTGCGAGCAGTAGCCGCAGTCCTCCGGGCAGAGGCCGCTGCGTGCGTTCTGGAGCACGCAGAGCTTGACCCGCCGTCCGAAGTGTCGGCTGCGCACGGCGAAGGCGGCCCAGAGGAGCCGAGGCAGCTCGTCGTCCGAGCTCCGCAGCACCGCGAGCGCGGCGTCGCGGCCGAGAGGCCGGTCCGCGAGCGCGTCTTCGGCGAGCGTCCGGTAGTGGCCCGCCGCCGCGAGGGCGGCGGTCGAGTCGGGCAGTCCCATGGCGGTCGAATCCTCCTGACCGCGGCTTCCCTACCCGGCACGGCGCGTCCGCGCAACCGCGCCGGGCTGGCACCCTTGACAGGGCACGTCGCACGTCCGAGTATGCGTAGAGAGTACGCAAACTCGGATCGGCCGATGAACGCCACCGCGACGACGGCCCCCACGGGGCCCGACCTGAAGGCACTGCTCGCGCCGCTCGGCGACCCGACCTACGGCGACGAGCGATGCGATGCCCTGGCGGGCACGATCGCGGAGATCGTGGCTCTCAAGCGCGCGCGGAACGCCGTCATCCTCGCCCACAACTACCAGCGGCCGGAGATCTTCCGCGTCGCGGACTTCGTCGGCGACTCCCTCGAGCTCGCGCGCCAGGCCACCCGCGTGGAGGCCGAGACGATCGTCTTCTGCGGCGTCCACTTCATGGCCGAGACCGCGAAGATCCTGAATCCGGGACGACGGGTCATCCTGCCGGACCTGCGCGCGGGCTGCTCGCTCGC
>CAZLYE010000223.1:0-2831 GCA_964562865.1 uncultured Binatia bacterium (SeqCode)
GGGGCCGGGTGCGCGAGCACGGCCGGCGTGCGGGAGAAGTTGAAGGGCGCGGGCGCGAACGGCGCCTCGCCGACGTGCGGGAACCCGGTGCGACGGAAGTAACCGCGCACGCGGGTCTGCTCCTCCGCGACGAAGTCCTCCGGCGTGTTGACCGGCGTCATCGGGACGTCGAGCCGCCGCGCGGCCGCGAGCACGTCCGCGCGCGGGCGCGACCGGAGCGCCTCCTCGGCGAGCAGGCGGACGACGTCGGCGTTCAGCAGGCGGAAGAGCGCGATCTCCCAGTGCGGCCCGTCGAGCGCCTCGGGGTTGCCGAGGAGCGCGACGAACGCCTTCCACTGGCGCGGCGACCCGGGCAGCACGCGCACCCAGCCGTCCGCCGTCGGCAGCACGTAGTAGGCGCCGTCGGCGTTCCGCGGCGAGACGACCGGCAGCATGGGATAGAGCCGCGCGTAGTCGGCGAGGGGGATCGACCAGGGGTTGAGGCCGTTCAGCGCCGCCTCCTGCACCGACACCTCGACCGTCTGCCCCGCGCCGTGCCGCGCGCGGTCGAGCACGGCCGCGAGCGCGCCGGCCACCGCGAACACGGCCGCGCAGTCGTGCGCGGCGTAGCCCGGAAGCCAGCACGGCGGGCGATCCCGGAACCCCGACGCGTGGAGCGCCCCCGACGCCGCGAAGGCCGGGAGCGCCTCGAGCCGCCATGCGGCGCGCGGCCCGGAGAGCCCGAAGTCCGCGATCGCGACGTGGACGAGGTGCGCGTGGCGCTCGTGGACCTCCGCGGGCGTGAGCCCGTGGCGGCGCTCGCCGTCGGGCCCGAGGTTCTCGATCAGGAGGTCGGCGTGCCCGCACAGCTCGCAGAAGCGGTGCCAGCCGTCGGCCGAGTGGAGGTCGATCGCCGCCCCGCGCTTGTTGGCGTTCCGGAAGAGGAACGGGAGCGACCGATCCGGCGCGGCGACGCCGCCCGCGAACGGCGGACGGAGCCGACCCGGATCGCCGGCCGGCGGCTCGACCTTCACCACGTCGGCGCCGAGGTCGGCGAGGAGGCGTCCGGCGAGCGCGCCGCGCAGGTCGGTCAGGTCGACGACCCGGAGGTGCGCGAGCGGCGCCGGCATCCGGCCCCCTCTACTCCGGCGCTCGACGGACCGGCAAGGGGGGCGCGCGACGTCAGCGCACGGGCGCCTTCGCCGGATCGAGCGCCTGGAGCTCGAAGGTGTTCCGGATCGGCCCGAGCAGTGCGAGGCGCACCCACGCCTGGTAGAGGTAGCCGGTGAGCGCGCCCGGATCGCCGGGCCGCTCGACGCGAACCAGCGTCACACCGAGCTCCGGCCGCGTGCACGAGAGCTCGCGTGCGCGCGCGACGCGCGCCTCCCACTCCTCGACGCTCGCGACGCGGATGCCCTGGTGGTCGTTCTCGTCGGCGTCGAGCGCGCCGAGCTCGACGAGCGCGTGCGCGAGCTCGTCGTCCTCCCGCCGCAGGCGTGCGAGCGCCCCGTACAGCGCCCGCGCCGCCGGCATCGGCCGGAGGTACAGCGCCCCCCGGTTGAGGTCGTCACCCAGCCGATACCCGACGAGGTGCGCCTTCCGGACGATCAACGACCACGGAAACAACGCCTCGACGCACTCGCAGATCGCCCCTACATCCTCCGGTCGCACGCAGTAGCTCGCATGATTCCACGCATCCACGGTGGGCATGGATAGCACGGGAAGCGAGCCCGCCGCACCGGACCCCTGGCGCGCGACGCGACCGAATCGAAGGCCAGCGAGGGGGTGCCCCGCGCCCCGGACCCCGCACGCCCGCTGGCATCCGGTCCCGTCCTACTCCCCTCCGTGCTCCTCCTCCCCACCGAGGAGCCCGTGGTGATGATGCCCGTGCCCCTTCTCCGTGCCCCCCTGGAGGGAGTCCGCGTCGGCGCGGACGGCGACGCCGTCGAGGAAGACCATCTGGGCACCGAAGTCCGACGCGAGCAGCAGGTTTGCGACCATCGCGACGCCGAGCGCGAAGTAGACGAGGCGGCCCCGCGTCGGGAACGGCCGGGCGGCGAGACGCCAGAGCGAGAGGCCGATCGCCGCGCCGAGCGTCCCCAGCTGGAGGTTCCTGTGCACCGTCATCAGGGCCTCGGCCGCGTCGCTCACGTAGGGATGCACGTCGTCGGCGCCGTCGAGCCCGGTCGCGACCGCCACGGCGGCGGAGAGCGTACCGACCCAGAGCGTCCAGCGCCCGGCCGCGTGGAGGTCCCGCGAGCCGAAGAGCCAGCCGAGCAGGTCGAGGCCGACGGCGACCGGGAGCAGCGCGATCGGGAAGTGGACGACGGCCGGGTGGAGGTTCGGGATCTCGCGCAGGCCGGCGAAGGGCTCCATACCCTCCGCTTCGACCCCCCGGGCGGCCGTGTCAACCGCGGCCGCCTTGACGCTGCCGGCCGGCGCCTCCTACTGTCCCGCCATGGCAACCGTGCTGGACGGCGTGCGTGTGGTCGAGGTCGCGGACTGGGGCTTCGTCCCCTCGGCGGGGACCGCGCTCGGCGACTGGGGCGCCGAGATCGTCAAGATCGAGCATCCGCGCCACGGCGATCCCATCCGCGGGCTCATCACCGGCGGGCTCGTGCCCGGCGCCTCGGGGCGGAACTTCATCGTCGAGCAGATCGGGCGCCACAAGCGCAGCGTCGGCATCGACCTCGGCACCGACGACGGCCGCACCCTCCTCTACCGGCTCGTCGAGCGCGCCGACGTGTTCCTCACGAACTTCCTCCCCGACGCCCGCGAGCGCCTCCGCATCACGTACGACGACCTCCGCCGCGTGAACCGCCGGCTCGTCTACGCGAAGGGGCACGGCCAGG
>CAZLYE010000224.1:0-7457 GCA_964562865.1 uncultured Binatia bacterium (SeqCode)
CGCCCGCTGCCGATCACGATCGTCGTGGCGACCGCGAGGGCGATCGCCGCCAGCAGCTGGTTCGCGATCCCGAAGAGCGGCCACAGGATGTTGATGCCGCCGAGCGGATCGACGACTCCCTGGTAGAGGAAGTACCCCCACGAGGCGACGACGAGCGCGCTCGTGAGGAGCACGCTCGGGTACCAGCTCGTCCGTCCGAGCGGCTCCCAGACATGCCCGAGGAGATCCTGCAGCATGAAGCGCCCGACGCGCGTCCCGGCGTCGAGCGTCGTCAGGATGAAGAGCGCCTCGAACATGATCGCGAAGTGGTACCAGAGCGCCATCGCCGAACCGCCGAGCAGGTCCGCGAAGATGCTCGCCATGCCGACGGCCAGGCTGGGCGCGCCGCCGGTGCGCGCGAAGAGCGTGTGCTCGCCGATCCGATGCGCGAGCACCTCCATCTCGCCCGACGTGACCGGGAATCCCCAGCCCGAGATCGCCGCCGTCGCGACGGCCGGGTCGGCACCCACCACGCCCGACGGGCTGTTGATCGCGAAGTAGACGCCCGGCTGCAACGCCGCCGCCGCGATCATCGCCATGATCGCGACGAACGACTCGAGCAGCATGCAGCCGTAGCCGATCATCGGCGCGTCGGTCTCCTCCCGGAGGAGCTTCGGCGTCGTCCCCGAGGCGATGAGCGAGTGGAACCCGGAGATTGCGCCGCACGCGATCGTGATGAAGCAGAAGGGGAACACCTTCCCGGCGAAGATCGGCCCGGTGCCGTCGACGAACCGCGTGACTGCCGGAAGGTGGACCTCGGGCCGCATGACGACGATGCCGGCCGCGAGGGCGGCGATCGTCCCGAGCTTGACGAAGGTCGATAGGTAGTCGCGCGGGGCGAGGAGGAGCCAGACCGGCAGCGTCGCCGCGGCAAACCCGTACAGGATGATCGCCCACGCGAGCGTCGGCCCACCGAGCGTGAGCGCCGGCCCGAGCACCGGCTGCTGGTCGACCCAGCGGCCCCCGAGGAGCGCCCCCGCGAGGAGGACGAGGCCGATCAGCGTCGCACCCTTCACGTCGTGGGGCCGGATGCCCTTCATGTACCAGCCCATCAGCATCGCGATCGGGATGGTCGCCGCGACGGTGAACGTGCCCCACGGGCTCTGCCGGAGCGCGTTCACCACCACCAGCGCGAGCACCGCGATCAGGATGACCATGATGAAGAAGACGCCGAGGAGCGCGGCGAAGCCGCCGAGCGGGCCGATCTCGTCCTTTGCCATCTGACCGAGCGAGCGACCGTCGCGCCGGAGGCTGCCGCACAGGATGCAGAAGTCCTGCACCGCGCCGCCGAGGACGACGCCCGCGAGGATCCAGAGCGTCCCGGGGAGGTACCCGAACTGCGCGGCGAGCGTCGGTCCGATCAGCGGGCCGGGCCCGGCGATGGCGGCGAAATGATGGCCGAACACGACCCAGCGGTTCGTGGGCACGAAGTCGCGCCCGTCGTTGATGCGCTCCGCCGGCGTCAGCCGCCGGGGATCGAGGGCGAAGAGCCGCGCCGCGAGGAAGGCACCGTAGAACCGGTACGCGATCGCGTAGATCGAGCCCGCGGCGACGACGAACCAGATGGCGTTGACGGTCTCGCCCCGGAAGACGGCGAGCACGGCGACGGCCCACGCGCCCGCCAGCGCGACGGCGGCCCAGAGGAGCGCGCCCACGCCTCAGTGCACCTCGCCGCCGCCCGCGACGTTCAGCGCGATGCCGGTCACGTTCTCGGCGCGGCAGAGGTAGACGGCCGCGTCGGCGATCTCCTCCGGCGTCTGCGCGCGCTTGAGAAACGTCGTCCGCTGGACGAACTCGTCGAACACGCGGTCCTCCGGCACGCCCGTCATCGACGACAGCACGGGGTTCAGGACCTCCGTCCACATGGCCGTCTGGATGTAGCCCGGGCAGAGCGCGTTCACGGCGACGTTCGAGGGGCCGAGCTCCTCGGCCAGGGCCTGCGTCAGCGAGACGACGGCGGCCTTCGACGCGCAGTACGCGGCGAGCCCTCCGCGTCCCGTCTTCCCCGCGACCGACGCCACGTTCACGATGCGGCCCTCGCCGCGCTTCGCGAGGTACGGGATCGCCGCGCGCGCGCAGAGAAAGACGCCCTTCACGTTGACGGCGAAGATGCGGTCCCACTGCGCCTCGTCCATCGTGGCGACCGGGGCGGCGGCGATGACACCCGCCGCGGCGACGAGGACGTCGAGCCGGCCGAGGCGGCCCTCGACCTCCGCCATGAGCCGCGCGGCGTCCGACGCCATCGTCACGTCCGCGGCAATGGCCGCGCTCCTCCGACCGAGGCGCTCGACGGCGCGCGCGGTGGTCGCGAGGTCGTCCGTCGTGGCGAGCGCGTACGGCGTCGCGCCGTCCCGCACGTGGCCGATGTCCGAGACGGCGACGTCCGCGCCCGCGCGCGCGAGCGCCACCGCGATCGCACGGCCGAGACCGCGGCCGGCGCCCGTCACGACGGCGACCGTGCCGGCGAGCTCCATCGCGGACCTCCTTACTCGGGAGTCGAAACGCCGTCCAGCCGGACGGGACCGCGACCCGGTCCGCGGCGGGCTCAAGTCGCCGCGGGAACGGGCCGAAATCATCACCTGCGGGCCCGGATCCCGGGGGGATCGGTCCGCGCGCAACCATGCCGCTCCGCGTACCACTCCAGTTCGTCAAGCCGACGATGCGGCTCGCGGGCCCGATCCTCGACGCCGACGGCCGCCTCGTCGCGGGAAGGGGGACCGAGCTCCGCGACAGCGTCGTGCGCGTGCTGCGGAAGATGGCCGTGCAGGCCGTGCTGGTCGTCGAGACGGACGAGGTCGGGGCCTTCGAGACCGTCCGGCCCCTCGCGGACGAGCTCCACGCCCTCGAGGAGCGCCTCCCCGCGAGCGGGGCGACCGGACCGCTCGCCGAGCTGCGCGCCGCGATCGCCCGTCACCTGACGGCCCGCGCAGACCGCCTCGCGCGCGGCCCGGAGTCCTGACCCATGCCCGACGCGGTCAGCGCGGACACGCTCCGTCACCGCCTCGCTCGGCTGAAGACCGTCCCCACGCTGCCGAAGGTGCTCGAGGGTGTCGCCGCGGCGCTCGAGAACCCGGACGTGAACTTCGAGAGCGTCGCCGACCTCATCGAGACCGACCAGGCGCTCTCCTCGCAGATCCTCCGGCTCGCCAACTCCGCCTTCTACAGCACGCAGGGGAACGTGAGCCGCGTGAACCAGGCGCTGCTCGTGCTCGGCGCCGTCGTCACGCGGAGCGTGGTGCTCTCGAGCGCCGTCCTGGACATCCGGAACGTCCCGCTTCGCGGCTTCTGGGAGCACTCGCTCGGATGCGCCGTCGCGTCCGGCGCGATCGCGAAGGCCACCGGTCGCTGCCAACCCGAGGAGGTGACCGCCGCGGGGCTGCTCCACGACCTCGGCAAGGTCGTCCTCTACAAGGAGCTGCCCGACGTGTTCGAGCAGGTCCTGGCTCAGGCCACCGACCAGAAGCGCAGCTTCCGAAACACGGAGCGCGCGTTCTTCGCGGCCGACCATTGCGAGATCGCGTCGTGGCTGGTCGCGAAGTGGCGCTTCCCTGCCTGCCTGGCCGAGCCCATCGTGTTCCATCACACGCCGGCCCAGGCCCGCATCGCGTCGGACGAGACGGCGATCGTGCACGTCGCGAACTCGCTCGTGCGCGCGCTCGGGTACGGCTCCGGCGGGGACGCCCTCGTGCCCGCGATCGACGCGAAGGCGTGGAAGCGGCTGGGGCTCACGCCGGCGCTCCTCGACCGGGCGCTCGACCTCTTCGAGGCCGACCTCGATCAGGCGCTCAACTATGCCCTCTTCGAGTGAGTCGGCGCCGCGGCGCTCCGCGGAGGCGGCGCTGCTCGAGAAGATCGAGGAGCTGTCGTTCCTCCGCCTGCTGAACGACCGCCTCGCGCGCGCGCCCGACTTCGTGTCGGCCTGCCGGGCGCTCGTCGACCTCGTGTGGGAGGAGCGGCGCGCGGACTCGGTGGCGTACGTCTCGGTCGACCCGCAACGCCGGCTCTGTCGCGTCGAGGCGACCGCGCCGGCCGGCCACGGCACGGACCCGACGGGCGAGTTCGGCTTCGACACGCCACCCTTCCCGACCCTCCTGGCGCGCGCGGACCCGGTCGCGCTCGTCGACACGCCGGCTCCGAGCTGGCTCGGCGGAGGCCGGGGCGAGCCGTCCTCCGGCACGGCGCTCATCAGCGCGCCGACCCAGGTGCGGGGCACGACCACGGGGCTTCTCCTGGTCCGCGTCCGCGGCGACGCCGCGACGGTCGACGAGGACCGCCGCCTCCTCGCCATCATCACCACGTCCGCCGCGCTCGCCCTCGACGCCGCGCGCGGCGAGGCGCGCGAGGAGTTCCTCGCGACGCTGCGACACGACATCAACAATCCGGTCGCCGTGGCGCTCGGCTACACCGAGATCGTCGTCGAGCGGCTCCGCGCGGCCGGCGACCGTGAGTCGACGACGCTCGCGCTCTCGGTGGCCGAGCTGCTGAAGGTCATCGCCGACCTGGTCTCGAACTACCTCCACATGGCCGCGATCGACCGCGGCGCGCCCTGGCTCTACCACGAGCAGATCGATCTCGGTGCGCTCGCGGCGGAGATCGTGGGCCAGCTCGCGCCCTCGGCGGCCGAGAAGGGAATCACGATCACCTGCCGCGGGTCCTGCCCGTCGGTGCGTGCCGATCGCCGTCAGATCGGACGCGTGATCACCAACCTGGTGCGGAACGCCGTCAAGTACACGCCGGGTCCGGGGCGAGTGGACGTGACGGCGGGCTCGGACGCGGAGCGCGCCACGCTGGTCGTGGCCGACACCGGGTACGGAATCGCGGCCGACGACCTCCGCCGGCTGTTCACCAAGTACGCCAGGTTCCACCGCGACCGCGGCATTCCAGGTACCGGCCTCGGGCTCTACATCTCGAAGGCGATCGTTGAGGCGCACGGCGGGACACTCACCGTCGAGAGCGAGGTGGGGCGCGGGTCGGCCTTCACGCTGACCCTGCCCCACCGCCCCGCGTGAAGCGCCTCCGCTCGTGACCCGGCCGGAGGCAGGGTACGATTTCGACGCAGCATCTCCAGCGGGAGGTTCGATGACGGGACGGGTGGTGGTGGCGATGCGCGCGGCGGTGCTCGCGCTCGGGCTCGCGTGGGTTCCGGTGACGGCGGCGGCCGTGTTCACGGTCAACAGCACGGCGGACGAGGTCGACGCGAGCCCGGGGAACGGCGCGTGCGCCACGGCGGGCGGCGCCTGCACGCTGCGTGCGGCGATCCAGGAGGCGAACGCCCTCGCGGGGAACGACATGATCGTGCTGCCCGCGGGTGTGTTCCGCCTGACGCTCGTCGGCGCCGCCGAGGACGCGGCGGCCACGGGCGACCTCGACATCCTGCAGTCGGTCGACGTCTCGGGGGCCGGCCGGGATGCCACCATCATCGACGGGCTCGGCGCGGACCGCGTCTTCCACGTGCTCGGCTCGAGCACGCTCTCGCTGAGCAACCTGACCGTGCGGAACGGCGACGCGACCGGCTCCGCGGGAGGCGGCGTCTACCTCGTCGGCCCCGCGCCGCTCATGCTGAGCAACGTCCACTTCGAGGACAACCACGCCGACACCGGCGGTGCCGTCATGGTCGCCAACGGCGAGGTCACGGTCAGCGGCTCAACGTTCGACCGCAACATCAGCGGGGCGGGCGCCGGGATCTTCAAGGTTGGCACCGGCTTCCTCACCATCGCCGGCTCGACCTTCAGCGAGAACCACTCCGCGGGTCCGGGAGGAGCCGTCTACTACGGCAGCATGCCGGCCGTGTCGGTGTCCGACAGCCAGTTCACCGGGAACACCGGCGGCGCCGGCGGGGCGCTCTTCCTCGGCGGGCCCACCGGCTTCATGCTGTCGGGCTCGCAGTTCGACTCCTCGTCGTCCACCGGGCCGGGCGGGGCTGTCTACTATGGGGGGACCGGACCCGTGAGCATCGACACGAGCACGTTCACCGGCGGCGCCAGCAACGGCCCGGGCGGCGGTGCCTTCATCACGACCGACGGCGCCCTCACCGTCTCCGCGAGCGAGTTCAGCGACAACTCCGCCAACGGACCCGGCGGAGGGCTGTACGCGTCGCTCACCAGCGGAGCGCTCACGGTGACCGACACGCCGTTCCGCCGGAACGCGGCGGTCACCGGGCCGGGCGGAGGCCTGTTCTCGACCACGACCGGAGCCCTCGTCCTCACCAACGTCGAGGCGAGCGACAACGTGGCCGGCGGGCCCGGCGGCGGCGTGTTCGCGTCCCAGAACGCCTCCGTGGCCGTCTCCGCGGCGCACGTCGTCGGCAACTCCGCCGTCGGCGGACCCGGCGGAGGGATGTTCGAGAGCGCGGTGGTCGGTGACACGACGATCGACGGCTCGACGTTCGACGGGAACGCCGCGTTCGGGTCTCTCGGCGGAGGTCTCTACGTCTCCGAAGGCGGCGTGCTCACCCTGCGCGGCTCGACCTTCTCGACGAACCAGGCCAGCGGGGTGCCGAGCCTCGGAGGCGGCATCTACAACTCGTCCGCCGCGGGGTCCACCGTCGTCAACTCGACGTTCTCGGGGAACCTCGCCGGGAACCAGGGCGGCGCCTTCTACGCCGTGAGCCAGGTCGCGTTCACCAACACGACCTTCAGCGACAACGGGGCGCCGGGCACCGGCGGCGCGGTGTACAACGGCGGCGGTGGCGTGACGCTCGTGAGCACGATCCTCGCCCGCAGCACGGCGGGTAGCCAGTGCGGCGGAGCCGCGTTCACGTCGGGCGGCAACAACCTCGACGACGGCTCCAGCTGCGCGCTCGCCGGCCCCAGGGACCAGAGCGGGGTCGACGCCATGCTCGGCCCGCTGCAGGACAACGGCGGGCCGACGCTGACCCACGCGCTCCTCCCGGGAAGCCCGGCGATCGACGCCGGGAACGGTCCGGCGTGCCCGGCGTCGGACCAGCGCGGCGTGACGCGCCCGACCGACGGCAACGGCGACGGCGTGGCCGCCTGCGACGTCGGGGCCTACGAGTTCGTCGACGCCTGCCCCGGCGATCCGAACAAGGTCGAACCCGGCGTCTGCGGCTGCGGCGTCCCCGACGTCGATGCGAACGGCAACGGCGTCATCGACTGCCTCATCAACGCCGAGCTGAAGGCGCGGATCGCGAGCGGCGAAGCCATGCTCGACACCCTCACCGGCGGCCACGACCAGTCGCAGAAGGCGCTGAAGACCGAGATCAAGGCGGCCGCCGACGACCTCATGGCGTACGTGAAGCAGTTCAAGGCGTCGCTCGTGCTCGCGGACGCGCACGCTGACCTGACCAAGCTGAGCAAGCGCGCCCGGAAGGCGGTCCGCGCCGCCCTCGGCAAGCGGGGTCACGCGCTGAACAAGGCCCGCGCACGCGCGCTCGCCGCGCTCACCAGGCTGGACCAGGC
>CAZLYE010000225.1:0-6236 GCA_964562865.1 uncultured Binatia bacterium (SeqCode)
CGAACGTCGGCAAGTCGACGCTCTTCAACCGTGTCGTCCGTGCGCGGCGGGCGATCGTCGACGACGCGCCGGGCGTCACGCGGGACCGGGTGGTCGCGCCCGCCTCGCACGCCGGACGCGCGTTCCTCTGCGTCGACACCGGCGGCTTCGCCGCCGACCCGCCGCGGGACGCGACGGCGATGGCCGCCCGCGTCCGCGACCAGACGCTCACGGCGGTGGCCGAGGCCGACTGCGTCGTCTGCGTCTTCGACGGTGCGGCGGGCCTGTCGCCCGAGGACCGCGAGACGGCGCGGCTGCTGCGCCGGAGCGGGAAGCACGTCGTCTGGGTCGTGAACAAGATCGACACGCCGGGACGCGAGCCGCTGCTCGCGGAGTTCTGGGCGGCGGGCGTCGACCCGCTGCTGCCGGTCTCGGCCGCCCACGGGCGGGGCCTGGCGGCCGTCCTCGATGCCGTGGTCGCGGCCCTGCCCGAGGACGCCGCCGCGGCCGCGGAGACGCATCCGGGCACGCGCCTCGCGCTCATCGGGCGCCCGAACGTCGGGAAGTCGTCGCTCCTGAACCACTTTCTCGGGGCGGAGCGCGCGATCGTCGCCCCCGAGCCCGGCACCACGCGCGACGCGATCGACACGCCGGTGACGGTCGGCGGGCGGCGCTACCTCCTGATCGACACGGCGGGGATCCGGCGGGCGGGCAAGGTGCGGGAGCCGCTCGAGCGTCACGGCGCGGTGCGCGCGCTCGGGACGCTCGCGCGGACGGACCTCGTGCTCGCGGTGCTCGATGCCGTCGAGGGGATGACGGACCAGGACGCGCGTCTGGTCGGGCGGGCGTGGTCGGCCGGGCGCGGCGTCGTCCTCCTCGCGAACAAGTGGGACGCCGTCCCCGCGGAGCGCCGCGATGCGCGTGCGTTCCGCGAGGCGCTCGCGGCGGCGCATCCCGCGTTCACCGGCCTGCCGCTCCTCTGCGTGTCGGCACGGACGGGGGAGGGGCTCGGCGACGTCTTCCCGACCGTCGCGCGGGTCGAGTCCGCGTACGAGGCGACGCTCGCCACCCCCGCCCTGAACAAGGCGCTCGCGGAGGCGGTCTCGTCCCACCCGCCGCCGAGCCCGCAGGGGCGCGCGCTCCGCTTCTTCTACACGACGCAGACGGGTCGGCGTCCTCCCGCGCTCACGGTGTTCACGAACGCCCCGGAGGCCGTGCCCGCGGCGTACGCGCGCTATCTCACGAACCGCCTGGTCGACGCGTTCCGGCTCGTGGGCGTCCCGCTCCAGCTCCGGTTCCGCGCCCGCGACGCCCGCCCGCCCCGGTCCGGCCGGCGGCGCGCGACGACTACCCCGCCACGCCGCCGAAGAGCTGCCCGACCACCCAGCCGACGAGCGCGGAGCCGAGCGCCACACCCGCGAACTCCACGCCCGAGCGGAGGAGCGGGCGGCGCGTGAGGATCCCCTTGAAGACCCCGACGCCGAGCAGCGCCGCGACCGAGAGGGTCCACGACGCGGCGAGGGCGGTCGTCCCGACCGCCAGCAGATAGGGGAGCAGCGGGACCGCGGCGCCGACCACGAACGACAGGAACATGACCGCGCCCGCGGCGAAGGGCCGGGAGAGATCCGCCGTCCCGAGCCCGAGCACCTTCTCCTGCACCGTCCGGAGGAGCAGGTCCTCGCGCTGCGCGAGGGTCTTCACCACGCGGTACGCCGCGGGCCGGTCGAGCCCGTCCGCGGTGAGCGACTCGAGGAGCGCTTCCCGCGCCAGGTAGGGCTCGTCGGCCGCCAGGCGGGCCTGGTCGAGCAGCTCCTTCTCGAAGATATCCTTCTCGGTCCGCGCCGCGAGGTACGACCCGGTCGCCATCGAGAGCCCGCCCGTCACCGCCGCGGCGACGCCCGTCAGCACGACGATCGCACGGTTCTGCGTGGCCGCCGACACGCCGCTCAGGAGCCCGATCGTGCTGAGGAGGCCGTCCTGCACCCCGAACACGAACTCGCGCGCGTGGACGCGCCGCTCGAGCGCCGCCTTCCTTCCCGCGAGAACCGGCACTAGAACCGGAGGGCCGGGTCGAGCGTCTCGTCTCCGGGCTTCCAGTCGGCCGGGCAGAGGCGGCCCGTCTGCAGCGCGCGGAGGACGCGCAGCGTCTCGTCGACGCTCCGCCCGACGTTCATCGGGCTCACCACCTGGTAGGCCACCTTGCCGTCCGGCGAGACGATCATGGTGCCGCGATACGCGCGCTGCTCCTGCTCGTCGAGGACGCCGTATGCGCGGCAGGTCGCGCGGGTCGGGTCGCTGAGCAGCGGGAAGGCGACGCCGCCCAGCTCCTCGGCCCACGCGCGGTGGCTCTCGACGTCGTCGACGCTCACCGCGAGGACGGTCGCGTCGCAGGCGCGGACGTCGGCGAGCCGGCGCTGGAAGCCAACGATCTCCGTCGGGCAGACGAACGTGAAGTCGGCCGGGTAGAAGAAGAGGATCACCCAGCGGCCCCGGTGCTCCGACAGGGCGAAGCGGCGGGTCTTCCCCTCGAGCACGCCGTCGAGGGAGAAGGGCGGGGCTTCGGTATTGAGATCGAGCACGGGCGGAGTCTAGCCGCGCGTGCCGCCCAATGCCACGGCGACGCGGGGCGGTCGCTCACCGGACGCCGTGGGTCCGGTAGGTCTGGACGTGCTGGAGATAGCTCGCCGCCGAGTCGTGGAGGCGCGTCACCTCCTCCGGGCGGAGCTCGCGCACCCGCTTGGCGGGGCTCCCGAGGACGAGCGACCGCGCCGGGACCCGAGTGCCGGGCGTGACGAGCGCGCCGGCGCCGATCAGGCACTCGGGCTCGATCACGACGCCATCCAGCACGATCGCGCCGATGCCGACGAGGCAGTGGTCCCCCACCGTGCAGCCGTGGAGCACGGCCGCATGGCCGACCGTCACGCCGTCGCCGACGAGGGTCGGCCACCGGTTGCGGGTCACGTGGATGGTCGCGTTGTCCTGCACGTTCGATCGGGCGCCGATCCGGACCCGCTCGACGTCGCCGCGGACGACGGCGTGGAACCAGAGGCTCGCCTCCGGCCCGAGCACGACGTCGCCGACGACGATCGCCGAGTCGGCCACGAACGCGCTCGGGTCGATACGCGGCGTCCGGTCTCCGAGTGCGGTGATCACGGGAGCTGCATAGCACCGGACGCGGGGTCGCATCACGTGGAGCGCCTTGCCCCGACCCCGGGCGACTGCTAAGAAACCCCATGGCGCACACGAAGGGGCTCATCCGTCGCGGCGGGTGGGCCCCTTCGCGCGTCCGGAGGTGCCGACATGCTGCCCGCTGAGCTGCGCGAGGGGCTCACCTTCGACGACGTGCTGCTCGCCCCGGCGGCGTCGGACGTCCTCCCGCGCGACACGGAGGTCACGACGCAGCTGACGCGCTCGATCCGCCTGAACATCCCGCTGCTCAGCGCGGCGATGGACACCGTCACCGAGGCGCGGACGGCGATCGCGATGGCGCAGGAGGGTGGCCTCGGCGTGATCCACCGGAACCTCGCGATCGCCGAGCAGGCGCTCGAGGTCGAGAAGGTGAAGAAGTCCGAGAGCGGAATGATCGTCGATCCGGTGACGGTCCATCCCGAGCAGCCGATCGCCGAGGCCCTCGCGATCATGCAGCAGTACCGCATCTCCGGCCTCCCGGTGACGCGGAGCGGACAGTTGGTCGGCATCCTCACCAACCGGGACCTCCGCTTCGAGAAGCGGCTCGATCGGACGGTCGGCGAGGTCATGACGAAGGACAAGCTCGTCACCGCGCGGCCCGGGATCACGCTCGACGAGGCGAAGGAGGTCCTGCACCGCTACCGGATCGAGAAGCTCCCCGTGGTCGACGAGCGGATGCAGCTCCGCGGCCTCATCACGGTGAAGGACATCGAGAAGGCGATCCGCTATCCGCACGCCGCGAAGGACGACCTCGGCCGGCTCCGCGTCGGCGCCGCGATCGGCACGGGGCCCGACCGCGAGGCGCGCGCCGAGGCGCTGGTCCGCGCCGGGGTGGACGTGCTCGTCGTCGACACCGCGCACGGCCACTCCGGGGCCGTGATCGAGACCGTCCGCGCCATCAAGACCGCGTTCCCCCGGGTCGACCTGATCGCCGGGAACGTCGCGACGGCGGAGGGGAGCGCGGCGCTCGTCAAGGCGGGGGTGGACGCCGTCAAGGTCGGCATGGGGCCCGCGTCGATCTGCACGACCCGCGTCGTGTCGGGCGTCGGCGTCCCGCAGCTCACGGCCATCGCGGACTCCGTGCTGGCGGCGGAGCGCGCCGGCGTTCCCGTGATCGCCGACGGCGGGATCAAGTTCTCCGGCGACGTCACGAAGGCGCTCGCCGCGGGCGCGCACACGGTCATGATCGGCGGCCTCTTCGCGGGCACCGAGGAGAGTCCCGGCGAGACGATCCTCTACCAGGGCCGGACCTACAAGCTCTATCGCGGCATGGGGTCGCTAGAGGCGATGCGCGAGCGCGAGGGGAGCCGCAACCGCTACTTCCAGGACGAGGCGGTGGCGGACGCCGGCATGAAGCTCGTGCCCGAGGGCATCGAGGGCCGCGTTCCGTACAAGGGCTCCCTCTCGTTCATCGTGCAGCAGCTGGTCGGCGGCCTCCGCGCGGGGATGGGCTACCTCGGCGCCCGGACGCTCGCCGACCTCCGCACCAACGCGAGGTTCGTCCGCGTGTCGTCCGCCGGGCTCAAGGAGAGCCACGTGCACGACGTCTACATCACCAAAGAGGCGCCCAATGACCGGCTCGAGTAGCGTGCAGTCTCGCCGTCAGGGCGGAGGCCGCGCGCGGAAGCGCGCAGGCCGGCCGACGGGGTCCGGGGGCATCGCAAGCGCCCAGGGCGCGCAGCGCCCGAGCACTGGACGGGCCCCCGGTATCGTATGATCCTCATCCTCGATTTCGGGTCGCAGTACACGCAGTTGATCGCCCGGCGCATCCGCGAGCTGCGCGTCTACTGCGAGATCCAGCCCTTCGACCTCCCGCTCGACGCGATCGAGCGCCTCGCGCCCGAGGGGATCATCCTCTCCGGCGGCCCGGCGAGCGTGTACGACCCCGACGCTCCGCAGCCGGTGCCCGCCGTCCTCGAGCTGCTGAAGGGCGGGGCGCCGCCCGTGCTCGGCATCTGCTACGGCATGAACGTCCTCAACCGGGCGTTCGGCGGCGAGGTGACCCGCGCGCACCGCAAGGAGTTCGGCCCCGCCGACATCCGGATCACCCGCTTCGACCCGCTCCTCGCGCTCGGCGGCCGCTCGACGCGCGTCTGGATGAGCCACGGCGACCAGATGACCGTCGTCCCCGCGGAGTTCGAGACGCTCGCCGCCAGCGACAACTCGCCGCACGCCGCGTTCCGGCACCGCGAGCGCCCGGTCTACGGCGTGCAGTTCCACCCCGAGGTCACGCACTCGGTCGACGGGCGGGAGATCCTCCGGAACTTCGTGCTGCGCGTGTGCGGGGCGGCGCAGACGTGGACCATGCGCGGGTTCGTCGAGGCCTGGGTGCCGCGCATCCGCGAGCGCGTGAGCGCGAAGCGCGTCATCTGCGCGCTCTCGGGCGGCGTCGACTCCACGGTGACCGCGGCGCTGATCCACCGCGCCATCGACGAGCGGCTCACCTGCATCTTCGTCGACAACGGGCTTCTCCGTGCCGGCGAGGCGGAGCAGGTCGTCCGGGTGTTCCGCGACACGATGGAGCTCGACGTCCGCCACGTCGACGCGTCCGCACGGTTCCTCGCAAACCTCTGCGACGTCGAGGATCCGGAGCGCAAGCGGCGGATCATCGGCACGACGTTCATCGAGGTGTTCGAGGAGGAGGCGCGGAAGATCCCCGACGCCGCCTTCCTCGCGCAGGGCACGCTCTATCCCGACGTCATCGAGTCGACCTCGGTGCGCGGGCCGTCGGCGACGATCAAGAGCCACCACAACGTGGGCGGGCTGCCGGAGCGCATGCGCCTCGAGCTCGTCGAGCCGCTCCGCGAGCTCTTCAAGGACGAGGTGCGCGACCTCGGCCGCGTGCTCGGCGTCCCCGAGGAGATCGTCGCCCGGCAGCCGTTCCCCGGGCCCGGGCTCGCGATCCGCATCATCGGCCCGGTCGGGACCGACCGGCTCCGGATCGTCCGCGCGGCCGACGCGATCGTCCAGGAGGAGATCCGGACCGCCGCGCTCTACCACGACCTCTGGCAGGCGTTCGCCGTCCTCCTGCCCGTCAAGACGGTCGGCGTGATGGGCGACGAGCGGAC
>CAZLYE010000226.1:0-6132 GCA_964562865.1 uncultured Binatia bacterium (SeqCode)
ACTGTGAACTCTCGATCGATCGGCCGCCGCGCGGCCAATCGCCTTCTCGCGCATGCGGGTCGTGCTGTGCACTGGATCTTTGTCGAAGCGGGGTTGGACCTGTTCGCCGAAGAGCTCGACCGAGCGCAACGCGATCTCCTGCGGTTGCGAGGAGGCGAGCACGCCGAAGATGAGCTGATCGCAGCCGACGTCGGCGTACATCTGGACGCCGCGCGCCACCTCGTCGGGATCGCCGACGAGCCGGTTCCCCGACGCGATCCGCTCCTCGAGCTGCTCCGGCGTCGGCTCCGGGATGAGCGCCGGCCACGCCGGCACGCCCTTCGGGCGCGGGAACGTGTCGAGGTACCGGAAGACGAGGCTCGTGTGGTAGCCCGAGCCCATCGCCATCGCGACCGCGCGCGCCTTCTTCCGGTCCTCCATGCAGACGAGCTGCGTCACGCACGCGACGTTGTCGTTCACGTACGCGCCGATCGGCTCGGCGTGGCGGATCGTGTCCTTGTAGGTCCGGATCAGCGGCTCGAACTCGCGCGGCGTCCCGAGCGAGAAGCAGAGCGCGCCGACGCCGAGCCGCGCCGCCTTCTCGAACGTCGACGGGCTGCCGCACGCCATCCAGAGCGGCGGGTGCGGATGTGTCCACGGCTTCGGGAGCACGTTCCGCGGCGGCATCGCGAAGAACCGCCCGTCGTGCGCGTACGGCGTCTCGCGCCACATGCGGAGGATCTCGCGGAGCGACTCGTCGAACATCTCGCGCGTCGTGTCGCCGTCGGGGATGCCGAAGCCCTTGAACTCGGTCGACGACGAGCCGCGGCCGGTGCCGAACTCGAAGCGGCCCTCGCTGAGGTGATCGAGCATCGCGACCCGCTCGGCGACGCGCGCCGGATGGTTCACCGGCGGCGTCAGGTTCCAGATGGCCGAGCCGACGTGGATCCGTCGCGTGCGCGCCGCGATCCACGGGAGCACGATCTCGGACGCGGAGAGGTGCGAGTACTCCTCGAGGAAGTGGTGCTCGACCGACCAGTCGTACTTGAAGCCGTGGCGGTCGCACGCCTCCGCCAATTCGACCTCGCGGAGAAGCCGGCGGTGCTCGGCGCCGTCGGGATCGCGCTCCGTCTCGTGGCGCGGGACGTGCGCCTGCACGAAGAGACCGAACTCCATCGGCGGGTGGCTAGCGGAGCGTGCGCGCGATTGTCAACCGACCGCAGCCGCGGTCCCGTTTACCGCCGTCCTCGGCCGAGGCTATAGGAGCCCACATGGAGCTCCGGGAGATCGCGCGCGACGTCTACGCGTGCCTCCAGCCCGACCGCGGGCTCGGCACGAGCAACTCCGGCCTCGTGAACCGCGGCGGCGGCCTCGTGGTCGACACGTTCTGGGACCTCCCGCACACGCGCCGCCTGATCGAACGCTACGCGACGGTCTGGAAGGAGCCCGCGCGGCGGGTCGTCAACACGCACCACAACGGCGACCACTGCTGGGGCAACCAGCTCTTCCGCGGCGCGGAGATCATCGGCCATCGACTCTGCGCGGCGGCCTTCGGCCGGGAGCGCCCGGAGGCCATGCAGGCGCTCCGCGCCGGCGCCGGCAGCGGCGACCCCGTGCTCGAGGCGTTCGCACGGCTCCTCGCCGACTGGGACTTCACCGGGATCGAGCTCGTGCCGCCGACGACGCTGGTCGACGAGCGGCTCCGGCTCGATCTCGACGGCGTGGCGATCGAGCTCGTCTGGGTGGGCCCGGCGCACACGGGCGGCGACCTCCTCGTGCACCTGCCGGCCGAGCGCGTCGTCTTCACCGGTGACGTCCTCTTCCGGCTCTGCACCCCGATCGGCTGGGACGGCACGTACGCGCGCTGGATCGCGGCGCTCGACCAGATCGTCGCGCTCGCGCCCGACGTCATCGTGCCGGGGCACGGCCCGCTCTGCGGCGTCGAGGGGCCGCACGAGATGCAGGCGTACCTCCGCTACGTCCAGGCCGAGGCGCGGCGCTCGTTCGAGGCGGGGCTCGAGCCGCTCGACGCCGCGCGCCGCATCGACCTCGGGCCGTATGCGGGCTGGACGGAGCCCGAGCGCATCGTGTTCCAGGTCGAGCGCGCGTATCGCGAGCTGCGCGGGGTGCCGTTCGATGCGCCGATCGACGTGCCGCGGGTCTTCCGGGACATGATGCGGCTGCGCGACGAGCGTCGGCGCGGGTCGTAGATCGCGCCACGGACCGGACGGACGTCGCCTGGCGCCTCGTCGCCGTGTCGCGGCGCATCGACCGGGGCGAAGAGTATTTTGTTGGACGTGAGCCAGGAGCGCGTGCTAGCCGGAGCCGGGGGGGTCGCCCGATGACGAAGCTTGCGGTCTACCTCACCGCGCTGGCTCTTGCCGCGTATCCTTCGTCGTCGCGCGCCATCGACCGCTTCGTCCGACCCCACGGCAAGGACACCGGGAACGCCTGCACCTCCGCCGCGACGCCCTGCCGGTCCGTCGAGCAAGGCGTCGCGACGGCGAGCGCCGGGGACGTCGTCCACGTCGCCGCGGGACGATACCGGACGAGCCTCCGCGTCGACGCATCGACGTCGGTCACGATCGAGGGGGGATGGAACACGTTCTTCACGACCCGGGATCCGACCCTCTTCCCGACCGTGCTCCGACCGCGTGTCCGTCGATACGACGTCCCCGGTCGTCGGGTGAGCGACCGTCGCGTGGTGCTGGCGGTCGCGGAGCCCGGGGAGACGATCGACCTCGTCTTCGACGGCCTCGCGATCGAGCACGGGAAGGCGCAGAGCACGGAGGTCGGGGTCCCTCAGCTCCCGGTCAACTTCCAGGTCGCCGGTGGGGGTGCCCTCTGGATGTACGCGGCCGGCGGCTCGGTTCACGTCACGCTGCGGGGCGTGACGCTCGACAAGAACACGTCGCGCGTTCTCGGCGCGGGCGTCGCCCTCGTGCTGGCGAGCTGGGACGGGACGGCGGACCTGCTCCTCGACCGCTCCGTCGTCACCGGGAACTCGTCCGACTATGCCAACATCTGGGTGGCCTCGGTCGGCGACACTGGGATCGGCGGCACGGCGCACGTGCGCATCGAGAACACCCTCATCGCCATGAACCGTGCCGAGCGGGAGCCGGCGCTGTACGTCGAGCAGTACGGTCCGACGTCCGCGAGCGCCGACCTCGTCGCGAGCACGATCACCGACAATCTGAGCCGACCCGAGTCCGACTATCCCAACCTGGGTGACGCGGTCGGCGTCTACGCCGGCACGGTGAACCTGACCGACACGCTCCTCTGGGGGAACCACCGGATGCCGGTGTGGCCCGGAGCCGACCTCATCGTCGGTGCGTCCTCCACCGTCAACGTCGCGTATTCCGACGTCGGAGACCTGGTCGTGCTGCCCGGCCTGGGAGGTGTCCTGAACGACCTGGGCGGCAATCTCTCGGTCGATCCGCACCTGGTGAACTACGAGCTCGCGGCCGGCTCGCCGCTGATCGACGCGGGCACCTGCGTCGGGGCGCCGCCCATGGACCTGGGCGGAGACCCGCGACCGAGCGGCACCACGTGCGACATCGGCGCCGACGAGTTCGTTCCCTGACCGCTCAGGCGGCGCAGACGAAGTCGCGCGTCTCCTCGAGGCCGAGGGCGGCGAGCGCGGTGCGGATCAGGCGGCGTGGCCGGTCGCCGGCGACCGACGCGACGAGCGGCGTTCGCGGGAGGTGCGCGAGGTCGTCGACGGAGATCACGGGAGCCCCTTCGACCCTCTGCCCGATGCGGCGGGGATGGACGTCGATGACGTGGGAGGGGCGCTTGCCGTGGGCGAGGAGGGCCCTTCGGAGCGCGCGGGCCGTGGCGCCGTAGCCCCAGAGGACGTAGGTGTCGGTCGCGGCGAGGAAGCGCTCGGCGAGGAAGGCCGCTTTGCAGGCGGTGAAGCGCTCGAGGTGGTAGCGGGCGTCGGCGCGCGAGAGCCGGGTCGGGTGCTCGCGCCAGCAGAGGAGCCGGCGCGGTACGACACCGATCTCGTCGCCGCGGGCGATGAGGCGGAGGATCAGGTCGTAGTCCTCGGGCCAGCCCGCGTCGCGGTAGCCGAGCGCACGGACGGCGGCCGTGCGGACGGCGAGGCCCGGATGCGCGACGGGACACTCGACGAACGCCTCCTCGCGCACGCGGCGCGGCGAGGCGATCGAGTTGAGCCAGCGCTCGTACCGGCGGAGCCCGCCACGGAGTGCCGCGCGGGGGAAGAGACGCACGTGGCAGCCGACGGCGGCGAGCTCCGGCGCCGCCGCGAGGGCCTCGAGCTGCGCGGCGAGGCGATCCCGGTGCATGAGGTCGTCGGCGTCCATGCGAGCCACCACGGGCGCCCGGCAGCGCTCCAGGCCGGCGTTCAGGGCGTGCACGAGCCCGCGATGCGGCGTCGCGACGACCCGGAATCGCGTGTCCCGCGTCGCGAACCGCTCGGCGCACGCGCGCGTGTCGTCGCGCGAGCCGTCGTCCACGACGACGCACTCCCACCGGCGCTCGGTCTGCCGCGCGATGCTCGCGAGGCACGCCGGAAGCGTTGCCGCGGCGTCGAACGCGGGCAGGAGGATCGAGACCTCGGGCGTCACATCCGGCGGCAGCCGAGGCGACCGAGGGCGTCGAGCACGTTGACCGCGTCGGCGAGCAGCGCGCCGACGTCGGTGTTGTCGAAGAGCGCCGGCCCGTCGTTCACGATGCCGGCGAGCTCGTTCTCGACGCCCTGGATGAGCGCCTGATCGTCGGTGGAGAAGAGCGCGAGGTCGGCCAGACCCGTCGCGACCACGTCGTGCAGCACGACGGCGTCGTCCCACGTAGCGAGCGACGGATTCGGGGGGATGTAGGCAGGCGGCGTCGCGGTCTCGGCGAGCGTCGCGACGACGCGGAAGGCGAGGCGGCTCTGTGCGCGGAGCTTCACGAAGTCGACCACGCGCACGTCGTCGCCGGTCGTGTGGTAGCAGCCTCCCGTTGCGTCGGAGAAGAAGACCGTCGCGACCTGGCCCGCGACGAAGTTCGCGTAGTCGCTCCGGAGCTGACCGAAGATGTAGCTCAGCTGGCGCGTGCCGAGCCCCTCGGCGCCGGCCGCCGCGGCGACCACGTCCTGCAGCACCGTGCCGCCGGTCTCGGCGGAGACGGCGAAGCTCGTCCCGTGGAGGCTCGGCAGCAGGTTCGCGCCCTGGATGTCGAAGTTCACGTACGCGACCGTCGCCCCGAGCGGGACGACGGGATGGTTCACGTAGTAGTTGGAGCCGATGAGCCCGTCCTCCTCCGCGTCCCAGAGCGCCAGGACGACCGACCGCTCTGGCGGCATGGGGAGGCGGCGGAGCGCCTTCCCGATCGCGAGCACGGCCGCGACGCCGGCCGCGTTGTCGGTCGCGCCGTTGCAGACGGGACCCCCAGGCGTGCCGCGCGCGGAGCAGTGGAAGCCGTCGCCCGCGCTCCGCGTGTCGAGGTGATCGTAGTGGGCGCCGACCACCACGTACTCGTCCGGGAGCGCGCTGCCCGGGATGACCGCGAGGAGGTTCGTCCCGGTCTGCCCGCCATGGACGAAGGGCTGACGGTAGGCCGCGTCGCCGGTCTGGGTGGCGTCGAGCCCGGGGCCGAGCCGCTCGAGCCGGCGGATGAGATAGGTCTGCGCGAGCGCGGACTGGGGCGTGTCGTTGTCGCGACCCGCGTAGAGCGGGCTCGCGAGGCGCCGTACGACCGTCCGGAGGCAGTAGTTCGCGCGCGCCGCTCCCGCTTCGATCTCGGCGGGTGTGAGCGCGCCAGCCGGCCCGGCCGCCAGCACCAGCACGGCGATCGCGACGGATGCCTTCATGGGTTCACCTCCTCACGCGGCTCCGGAGCGATCCGCTCCGCGAAGGCCGCGAGCTGCTCGAGGTAGTGGTCCAGGCTCCGGTGTCGGAAGCGCAGATTCAGCACCGTGGCGCCGAGGTCACGGTAGCGTCCCACGAGCTCGGCGAGCGTCGTCCGCTCGGCGGGGACCGTCGGATCGAGGAGACGATCGGGCGTCAGCACGACGTCGAACGGAGCCGAGCGCTCGCGCCACTCGGGCCAGTCGCGCGCGCGCGCGAGCAGCGCCGCGAGCTCGTCGATCGTCAGGCGGAACGGATCCCAGCCGTCGCCGAGCACGAGCGCCCGCCGGAGCGAGCG